>NZ_SMCO01000008.1 GCF_004346685.1 Sulfurirhabdus autotrophica | reverse complement strand
AGCTTCGCTGATTCGAGAACGGCAATAATATCTATTTTTATTAATCATCTTAGGAAGTTAGCACACTTTAAAACGTGCTTAACTTCCTAAGACCCAAAATAAAAAATGAAAGGCCATAAATATTGGCATTATTTATATCAACTCAATTTACGAGTGCTATTTAGTCATTTGGCGCAATTCCCATTGATATCTCTCGGTAATACAAAGCTGAAACTGATTCTTCTGGTAGCGTCAGGTATTCTAGTCGGAGGCTGTGGAGATGATCTAGGTCTCTCCAAAGACCAGCGAGCTGCACTATACAAAGCCCATGAGAAAGCAGTGGAAAAGTGCAACGCAAAGTGGCTAGATAAATCTCGTGTGCCCATTAGAGGTAGTCGTTATGTTCTTGATGCAACCAAACTCCCTTGGGAAATGGAATATAGCATGTGGACAAAGGATGAAGAGTGTGGCGCAGCTACGATCAACGACACTTTTTACTGGACAGGCAAAGAAATAATTTCACAAAAAATGTGGACAAGAGCGGGTCACAAGCCAACTGAACTTCCACAATATACACATTCATTTATTGTGAAGGCACTGTTAGGTGCCCCCCCTGATAGTGTAAAACATTGTAAACAACATCCGGACGACTGCAAGGGGCCGCCAGGGCCGCCTGTCGAATGGCCAGCAGAACTTGTGGTTAGGCTTAAGTATTATGAAGATTTGGAAGTGAGGATGTTTAAGAGGGAATATTTGGTCAAATTGAGACCAACGGATGTTACGCATCAGATGGATATTGTCTTGCGTGGATGGCCCAAGGAAGATGGGAGTCCGCGTACGATGTTCTGTGGAGTGAGGCAGAATGTTTTTGTGATGACGCGCGAAGATATAGAGAATTTTAACAATCCCACTTCATGCCAATTGGAATTTTGGGCATTTAAATTCAATGGTGGTTCTGCACGTGTTGTTGTAAGTGGAAACACTTACGGAAATACCTTGCGCCAGATCGTGCCAGCACTCCACGCTTTGCATCAATACTTTAACGATCACATCACTGAGGAGCAGCCATGAGTTATGCATTCTGTCATAGTTGGCTATTTGCAAATGAGTCTGTGTTCACTTTGTGATAGCGTTCGACTTGTTAGTTAAAGTCGAATTGAATTGACCTACCGGGGGTAGCCCGGCGGCTAGTCACTTTTCTTGCTTCGCCAAGCAAAGTAACCAAAAGAAGGCGACGCCAACTGCGCCGTCCCTTCGGGATACCTGAGGGTTGCCGGATAAATCGGGCGGCAGCGCAAACTCGCACGATCCGCTTTGCGTCCACGTGCTCAAACATGCGCTGCCTTCCCCCCGATTTTTCCGGCAACCCTCAGCGGCGCAGATGGGGAGAAGTCAAATACGTGCACCGCGTATCTGTGAGTAAATATACGCGGGAAATATCTGATATGTTGATTAATCAGACACTTATTTTTCTGGTTTGACAAAAGTTAACCCCAATGCATGCCAGCCTCGCATACCATCACGGTAAATTTTATTTTTTGACAGACAACCTCGGTTGGCATAGTAGTGTGCAGGATGGAGAGGAATCATGGTTTTATTGCCGGGGATTTTCCTTGGGTTTGAGTTTTTCCTGTAGTGGTAGGGGCCTCCACTGGTTGTAGCTCTGAATTAGATGCTGAGTTGGTGCGAACTAGCTCATAGACTCTTTGCAGTAGTGGTTGCTTTTGGACTTCAATTTCTTTTACCTTGGTTAGCAATTGATTCATCTCCCTGGAAAGCTCTTTCCCTCGGTCTCTCGCTTCGTTTTGAGCTGCGATGATATCGTCGTAGTTTCGATTGTCTAGCCCAGGGCGAGGGCCTGAAGAGATTTCTTGCTGAGCATTTGCGCGTCGCGCTTCCTGAATCATTTGGAACTGGCGATAAGTTGCCTCTAGTTCCTGATTCAGGGTGGTTAGAATATTTTGTAGCCGTTTTAATTCGTTATCAATTTCAGCTGCGGGCGTATGAACTGCAAAAGCCAGCAGTAATGTGAACAGAATGAATTGGGAACGCATAAGTTCTCCTTATAAAGCAAATGACTTAAATCTGAAGTATAGATGAATTGTCTACTGAACCAGAAAATCATCAAAAAGTTTATTAGAGCCATAAGGTTAAATATCCAGTCTAGCGGTCAACTGAGGTTTCTAGGTTTAATCTTTGCTCAATGTGGCCTTCCGAGGCCGGGGGTAGTCCGGCGGCTAGTCACTTTTCTTGCTTCGCCAAGCAAAGTAACCAAAAGAAGGCGACGCCAACTGCGCCGTCCCTTCGGGATGCCTGATGGTTACCGGATAAATCGGGCGGCTGCGCAAACTCGCACATGAATGTGCTCAGACATGCGCTGCCTTCTTCCCGATTTTTCCGGTAACCATCAGCGGCGCAGATGGGGGGTGAGTCAAAGGTCACGCGCGTAGCGCGTTCTGATGCTGGCTATGCCAGCTTGTTGTTGGTTCCCTTTGTTGTATCGCCTCGGTTTGTGTTTTGAAACGGGGGAAGGCAAGTCTGTCTGAGCACGGTTACGTGCTAGTTTGCACAGCCGCCCGGTTCAAAATCCAAACCGAGGGAGCCCGAAGGGCGGATGGAATAGGGTGCCTTTTTAGCTCCGGCATAACCTAAAGTTTAGTCTTCACTGAAATGGGGTAAGCAGGCATTTCGCCAATAGGCGAAAGCTCGCAAACTTTGTTTTCTTTGGTGCCTTTCTTTTGGGCAAATAAAAACAAGATACCAGCCGTCGGGCTACTCCCTACCTCAGGTATTATTAGTACTGCGAATTATCAGCCCTCTGCAATCCGCTTGGCGATATGTTCCAGCGCTTCATCCACCTGATCAATCAGAATCAGGCATAAATCCCCTGGTTCCAGTTTGGTCAGCGCCGTGTCAGTAGCCAGGAATTCCCCCCGAATTTCCTGAATATGCTTGGCGCGTTTAGCGTTTTCAAGGCCTTGCTGTAACAGGGCCAGCACTTCACCATCTTCTCGCCCACGCTGGCATTGGTCCTGATACAAGATGACTTCGTCGAAAGCATCACCCAAAATCTGGGTTTGTTGACGGATATCTTCGTCGCGTCGATCGCCAGCGCCACTGACTACTACAAGTCTGCGTTTAGATGGTATATGGTCAATGGCGTTGACGAGTGCCAGAATGGCGTCGGGATTGTGGCCATAGTCGGCAATGAGGGTAGCACCTTTATAGTTGAACATGTTAAATCGGCCTGGTGCGGTTTGAGCATCGTTGACGAACGTGCTCAGGCCTGTGCTGATGGTTTCCCAGTCAAGGCCCAGTGCCCATGCTGCAGCTATGGAACCCATGGCATTTTCGACCTGAAAACCGATAGTGCCGTTTCGGGTGAGGGGGATATTCGCCACGGGTATGCGGTATTCAAAACTGCCTTCTGCTGCGACTATTTTGTCATCGTCAACATATACAACGCGTTGGCCGCGAGCGCGGTGGGTGGCCATAACGGGATGGTGCGGGTCGCTGGTGAAAAATGTGACGGAGCCGGAACAGGAGTCAGCCATTTTTGCGACCATTGGGTCCGCTGCATTCAGTACTGCGGTGCCATTGGGCGCAACATTTTCAACAATGACGCGCTTGACGACAGCGAGGTCTTCTACCGTGCTGATAAAGCTTAAGCCTAAATGGTCACCTAAACCAATGTTGGTGACCACTGCGACGTTGCAGCGATCAAAGGCAAGTCCTTCGCGCAGTACGCCGCCGCGCGCAGTTTCAAATACAGCTGCATCTACGTCTGGGTGAAGCAGGACATTTCGTGCACTTTTTGGGCCACTGCAGTCGCCGGTGTCGATGCGCAGGTTTTGAATGTAAACCCCATCAGAATTTGTCATGCCCACGCGCAACCCTTTGACGCCCATAATATGCGCGATAAGCCGAACAGTGGTGGTTTTTCCGTTGGTGCCGGCTACCGCAACCACAGGAATCCGGCCATCTTCTCCTTCGGCAAACATGGAGGCAATAATGGCTTCACCTACAGCGCGTCCTTTACCAAACGAAGGGTGAAGGTGCATACGCAAGCCGGGAGCAGCATTTACTTCAACAATGCCTCCGCCCTGTTCTTCGAGAGGTTTGTGCATGCTTTCACACACCATGTCTACACCACAAATATCCAGTCCGACCATTTGTGCAGCGGCAATGGCACGGGCTGCCACTTCGGGGTGGACGTCTTCGGTTACGTCTGTTGCTGAGCCACCTGTGCTGAGGTTGGCATTGTTGCGTAATATGACCAGTTCGCCCATTCCGGGTATTGAATCAACTGTGTGGTTTTGCTTGGCAAGTACGGCTACTGCAATGTCATCCAGCCGGATTTTGGTCAGGGATGTTGCATGACCTTCACTGCGGCGTGGGTCAGCATTTATTTGTTCGACCAAGTTTGTAATGGAATGCACACCGTCGCCAATCAATTGGGGCGGATCGCGACGAGCCGCAGCAACAAGATTCTTACCGACAACAAACAGGCGGAAGTCATAGCCGGGAATATACCGTTCAACCATGATATCCGAACTGACTTCAGAAGAAGCTGCATAAGCAGCAAGTACTTGCTCACGGGTTTCTACATTAACAGCAACCCCTTTCCCCTGATTGCCGTCCCGAGGTTTGATCACTACTGCGCCACCAATCTCGCAGGCTGCTTTCCAGGCGTCTTCTGCATCGGATACGGGTCTGCCTTTTGGAACCGGCACGCCGGCTGCATCCAGCAAGTTTTTCGTCAATTCCTTATCCTGTGCGATCGATTCAGCAATGGCGCTGGTGCGATCTGTTTCAGCGGCCTGAATACGCCGCTGTTTACTTCCCCAGCCAAATTGCACCATGCTGCCTTCAGTCAAGCGGCGATAAGGAATGTTACGTGTAGTGGCAGCCTGCACAATAGCACCGGTGCTTGGGCCAAGGCGTATGTCTTCATCCAGCTCACGGATGCGTTTCAGTGCATCAACCAGATCAAAAGGGGTGTCATCTGCAGCGGCATGACAAAGTGCTTCAGCAAGCTCGAATGCAAGTCGTCCAACAGCTTCCTCGGTATACTCTACGATGACCTGGAATACACCCAGCTCTGTTGTTTGTGCAGTACGGCTGAAGGTAACCGGGCATCCTGCATGCGCCTGGAGACCGAGAGCGGCGAATTCAAGTGCAAATGCAATGGGAATAGTCGCTTCACTACCGACAGGTTGTAGTGAACCAATTTCGGGAAAGCGTGTGCGAAGCCGAGCTTCGAAACCGGGAATATCGCCAATGGACAGTTTTGCTGCTGAGCAGGACACTATGGCTTCGATGGCAGTATGGCGGCTCCACAGGTTGGGACCGCGCAGTGCTCGGATTCGTGATACTTGCATGTACAAATTTCCTGTTTTTCCGGACGGTTGCTTGACCGTGTTGTAATAATACCTGGAACTGTTTTCCAGGATAATGCGTTAAATACTTATCCAACCAGCTGGCATACCTGGTTTGCTGTTGCTCCAGCGTTTCCTTCAGCGGACTGTAATACCAGAATCTCGCCAGGTTTGGTTCGTGCGATGGCAGCTTCGATCGCAGCTTGATGATTTTGCTGTTCAGTAATTTCAGTGACGCGGGCTCCACTTTCAATACCTTGACGCAATAATTTGCGAGCTTCTTCGTGTGAGTGTGTGCTTGCTACAGAAGCGTTGTCGTAGATAACTACATGATCAAAAGTATTGCCGAGTATTTCACCTTGCTTGATTAAATCTGTGCCCCGACGATTGGCGCCCGCTGCATAGACGATACTGCGTTTGCCTGTAGCATATTGGTCAACAGCTGCGACGAGCGCTTCCAGGGCGGAAGCATTATGAGCGTTGTCCACGACAATCGTTGTGTCTTCATGTTCGAATACGGAAAATCGTCCTGGCGCATCAGACTGCCCAACATCAAATGACTCAATGCCAGCGCGAATAAGATCGTGTGAAATGCCCAGTGCCCATGCAGCGCCTGTGGCAGCCAGAATATTTTCTATCTGGAAAGGGACTTTGCCACCGCAGGTAAGCGGAATGGATGCAATAGTCGTAAGGCTTGTTTCTGCAGTACCTGTAGCCATAACCAGTTTCTCATCCCGTACATATACCGCACGTCCGTTTTTTGCCAGATGCTCGGTAATGGCTGGGATTGCAGGGTCAATGGCAAATAAAATGACGGTACCATCACAAAGCGAGGCCATTTCAGCCACCAGCGGATCATTCGCATTCAATATGGCAAAACCCTCAGGCAATACAACGTCAACCAGCGTACGCATAACGTTGTACATTTTCTCGGGTGATTCAATGTAATACTCGCCAAGATGATCGGCCTGACCTATATTGGTGACGACAGCCACCTGACACCGATCGTAAGCCAGACCTTCACTTAAAATCGTACCGCTGTCAGTTTCAAATACGGCAGCTTCTACTGAAGGGTTCATGGTCACTTTATGAGCAGCTGTCCAATTCGCCTGATTGCCTTTTTCTACCTGGCGACGGTCAAGATAAACACCATCACTGCATGTCAGGCCGACATGCTTGCCGCTCAAATGAATGAGTCGCGCCACAATTCTTGCCACTACAGTCTTGCCGTTTGTACCGGTAATTCCAACGATAGGAATTCGACCGCTTTCATCCTGAGGAAAAAGATTGTCAACAATCGCTTTGCCTACTGGGCGCGGGGTGCCTTCAACAGGCTTAAGATGCATCAGCAGGCCTGGGCCTGCATTGACTTCGACAATTGCACCGCCTTGTTCGTCCAGCGGGCGGGAAATGTCTTCTGCAACCAGGTCGATGCCAGCAATATCCAGTCCCACCACGCGCGCGGCAAGCGAGACGGTTGCCGCAACACTGGGGTGAACCTGATCGGTGACATCGAATGCCACGTTGCCATTGCGCTGAATCAGTACCTGCATACCTTTTTGGGGTATTGAGTCAGCGGTGAACCCTTGCCGGGTGAGTTCCAGTTTGACAGCGGGATCATCGTCTACATGAATCTGATTGAGCGGGTAGTCTTCAGTCGTGCCACGGCGTGGGTCAGTGTTCAGCTGGCTGTCGATGAGTTCTTCGATTGTTGAGTGGCCATTACCCATTACTGATGCCGATTCCCCTCGCGCAGCTGCTACCAGTCGTCCCCCTACTACCAGAAGGCGGTGTTCGTTTCCGCGAATGAAGCGTTCTACAATGACACCGCTACCTTCTCCACGGGCAACCTGATAAGCCGCTTCGATTTCTTCACGGGAATGCAGATCAGTGGAAACGCCGCGTCCATGGTTCCCATCTTGTGGCTTAACCACAACCGGTGTACCAATATCTTCGGCCGCTTCCCACGCATCTTCAGGGCTATCGACGAGTCTGCCTTCGGGGATGGGCACACCGCAAGCCTGTAACAGGCTCTTGGTTAAGTCTTTATCACTGGAAATGCTCTCGGCGATAGCGCTGGTTTTGCTGGTTTCGGCAGTCCAGATGCGTCGTTGACTGGCGCCGTATCCAAGTTGAACCAAGTTGCCTTCACTTAGTCGGATAGAAGGAATGTGCCGCTCAGTCGCTGCGTCTACAATGCAAGCGGTGCTGGGGCCAAGTAGTAATTCATCAGACAGTGAGCGCAGATACGCAACCGTCGCTGGTACATCAAAAGGGCGGTCTTCGATTGCTGCCATGACCAGATCGCGACCAGCGTACAAGCAGGCGCGGCTGACTTGTTCGTTACGTGCCCGCACCACGACTTTATATACGCCCCGAGTTGAAGTTTCACGTGCCTTGCCAAAGCCGCTTTGCATGCCAGCCATGTTCTGCAATTCAATGGTGACGTGTTCAAGGATATGGCCAGGCCAGGTGCCTTCCCGCACGCGTTGCAGGAATCCACCACGTTCCCCTACACCGCAACGGTGTTCAATCAGGGAAGGCAGCCATGCAGTCAGTCGTTCATAAAAACCAGGGATAGTGTTGGAAGGAGAGTCTTCCAGGGCGCCAATGTCAACCCACGCTTCAACAGCCGGACGATACGTCCAAATATTTGGTCCGCGTAGAGACATGACCTTGAGAAATTCCATGTGATCCTTTCCATAAGTTTAGTGCCAGGCTGAGCAATTGATGCGGGCAATTAAAATAATAAACAGACTACTATCTAAAAAGTATTAACGCAAAAAGGGGTAAATGGTTTACCGGAAGGCGCAAAAGATTTCGTTTGGGCGGTGGTTATGGCAGGCTAAAACCGAAAAGCCAAAGAATGTAGCAGTAGGGAATTCCCGGTTTTTATGCATGTATAACCGCAAGCACACTAAAGTGCGTAATTTCGTTTATTCTAATGCAGGTAAAAAGCGCTTAAAATCCTTTTTTGTGGGGTGCATGCCTTATATTACGGTTAATACTGTACTCTTGCTACCAAGACAAGTAAACTCCGCGAATGCCTGAATGGCAAGGTATAATTGCACAATCAACTTGATTAGATAGAGAAATCTTGTAGTACGAATGAACTCAATACCTGTATTTACACATAGAACATTTAGCTCTTTTAGACAATTGGCGACCAACAATAGCAAATACAATTTTCCCTTCTATTCGTCTCACTTAACGGGGCCGGGAATGTTTGTTTGTTCTGACGGGCAGGGCTGTGTCTTTGAGTGGGTTGAATAATGACAACCTCCTCTCATATTTCCGTGCCAGCAGGTAAAACGCTGCCAGATTCATGGCGGGCAGGGGTGGAATCGCAGCTAGCTCATGCCGAACAGGTTGTCGCGTGGTTTGAAGTGGATCTCAATGAACTGCTGCATTTCACACGCGGTCTGGTTGCGGTGACAAACCAGCGACTTCTGGCCAGAATGCAGGATGAAACAACATGGCGGTCATGGTCTTTTGGAGAAGGGCTATCGCTTAAACGCCATGATCATGCAGGGGTTGGCAGGCTTGAATTGTATGATAATACAGCGCGCCTGGCTTGCTGGCGCTATACCCTGAGCCAAAATACGCCTTCCATGCGGCTGGTTGAACATTTTGACCAGCAACTCACCAGTGTTTTGACAGGTCAACCAGTCAGTCAGATAGAAACGGCTGTTTGCCCAAGCTGCAAAGCGCCGCTCCCACCGGGCCAGGAAAAATGTCCCGTCTGTACCAAAGAAATTTATACCCCGCCTTCAACGTGGACGTTGTTTCGCTTGTGGCGGTTTACCAAACCCTATAGCAAACAGTTGCTTGCCGGATTTTTACTGACGCTGGCGAGTACTGCTGCTACGCTGGTACCGCCCTACCTGACCATGCCCCTGATGGACAAGGTGCTCATTCCCTACCAGAATGGCGCGCCTATAGATAAAGGGCTGGTCATGCTGCTGTTGGCGGGGTTGTTGGCTTCCGCGCTGGTGGCATGGAGCCTTGGCTGGGCTCGTACTTACATACTTGCTTTGGTGAGTGAGCGTATCGGTGCAGATCTCCGAACGACTACTTACGAGCATTTAATGCGACTTTCCCTTGAATACTTTGGGGGGAAACGAACAGGTGACCTGATGGCGCGTATCGGTTCCGAGACCGACCGCATTTGTGTTTTCCTTTCGTTGCATCTGCTGGATTTTGCAACAGACGTGCTCATGATCATCATGACAGCGGCGATACTGTTCTCTATCAATCCCTGGCTGGCGCTGGTAACCTTACTGCCATTGCCATTTATCGCCTGGATGATCCATGTAGTACGGGATAAATTGCGTACCGGATTTGAGAAGATTGACCGTGTCTGGTCAGAAGTCACCAACGTGTTGGCGGATACGATACCCGGCATCCGGGTAGTCAAGGCTTTTGCGCAGGAAAAACGGGAAGCAACGCGCTTTCGTGAGGCCAATCAGCATAATCTTGCTGTGAATGACAGATTGAATAAAATCTGGTCGCTGTTTACCCCAACCGTTTCCCTGCTCACTGAAATTGGGCTGCTGGTGGTATGGGCTTTTGGAATCTGGCAGGTTTCTCGTAATGATATTACAGTGGGTGTGCTGGTTGCTTTTCTGGCCTATATCAGCCGTTTTTATACCCGGCTCGATTCCATGAGCCGAATTGTTTCGGTAACTCAAAAGGCAGCCGCTGGGGCAAAACGTATTTTTGATATTCTCGATCACGTATCCAGTGTGCCTGAAACAGCGAACCCGATTCACCTTGAAGAGGTAAAGGGCGGGATAGAAATTCGTAATGCCGGATTCCGTTATGGCAACCGAACAGTCACCCAGGGGGTTAACCTGAATATTGCCCCGGGTGAGATGATTGGTCTGGTAGGCCACAGCGGATCGGGAAAAAGTACACTGGTAAATCTGATCTGTCGTTTTTATGATGTTTCCGAGGGATCGATTCGACTGGATGGCGTAGATATTCGTTCTATTGCCGTATCCGATTATCGACGCAATATAGGTCTGGTGTTGCAGGAGCCATTCCTGTTTTTCGGTACCATTGCTGAAAATATCGCCTATGGAAAGCCCGGCGCAACCCGTGCTGAAGTCGTCGCAGCTGCCCGTGCTGCACATGCCCATGAGTTTATTCTGCGGTTGCCTCAGGGTTATGACTCAATGGTGGGCGAGCGCGGTCAATCCCTGTCAGGCGGAGAGCGTCAGCGCATTTCCATTGCTCGTGCGCTCTTGATTGATCCGCGAATTCTGATTCTGGACGAAGCGACTTCCTCGGTTGATTCCACTACCGAGAAAGAAATTCAGAAAGCCCTGGATAATCTGGTCAAGGGACGAACCACCATCGCCATTGCTCACCGGCTTTCCACCTTGCGCCGTGCTGACAGGTTGGTCGTGCTCGACCATGGTCAGGTTGTTGAGGTAGGAAACCATGACGAACTGATGGCGCGTGAAGGCGCTTATTACCGTCTCTATCAGGCACAGGCACGAAATGTAGATGCGGATATCGACGACACAGATCGAGGTTCAGATGCTTAATTTTCAACTGAAACGCAATACATTTGGCCGATTAGTATTTACTGGCGCGGATGGCGAAACGCATGAAGGAGTCGTACCTGTACACGCTTTTCCTATTACTGCACCCAAGGAAGGGGTAGCGCTGGTTACGCCGGATGGCCATGAACTGGCATGGATCAATCAACTGAGCGATTTACCTGAAGATATCCGCATATTAGTGGAAGAAGAGTTGGCAAGCCGAGAGTTTATTCCGGAAATCCACAGGATTCTCCATGTTTCAAGCTTTGCAACTCCTTGCACATGGGAGGTTGAAACTGATCGTGGCAGCACAGCGTTCGTGCTTAAAGGAGAAGATGATATTCGCCGGTTGACGCATACCACGCTGCTTATTGCCGATAGTAATGGTATTCATTTTCTCGTACGTGATATCAACACACTGGATAAAGCCAGTCGTAAATTGCTGGATCGTTTCCTGTAAAATTCTTTAAAAACCTGGAAGTTGGTGGTGTAAAAATCATCATCTTAATTGTCATACCAATCAAAGGTGGTTATGCTAATAAAAAGCGTGACGAAATATAGCTGCCAGAAAAAAATGTTCGTATTTCAGGTCTTAACTTGCTTTACTGTCTTCGTACAGAATGATGTTAATAGACAGTTATTTTATTTGAATGATAATGAGGATTGACCATGGCCTATACCCCGGAATTAGTAGATGAATTGAATACGTTAATACACTATGACCTGGCGACGACTTTGCAGGGTGTTAAGGTGCATAAGACAGCTGAACCTGCTGTCATCGCCGCGACCAAACGCTTGCACGAAAAAGGGTTGCTTACGCTGGAAGATGGTGGCTACCTAACTAATTTGGGCCGGGAAGTAGCGGAGCATGCCCAGGCAACGCTCACAATTTTGACTTCTGTTAAGTAAAGATAACATTATGGGCTCCCAGGTAAATGTATTTTATGCGATGTATGCAATTAACGTACCTGCTTTTGCCCCGGTTTTTTGTCAGGCAAGGGCCGGTAAGGTGTAAATGAAGATTCCCAGTAGAATTGAACCACTAGTAAATGATGGGCTGGTAGATGGCGTAATCCGTCAGCTCATGAGCGGCAAGGAAGCCACGGTGTATGTCGTTTACTGTGGAGATGAAGTCCGCTGTGCAAAAGTCTATAAAGAGGCCAACAAACGCAGCTTCCGTCAGAGCGTTGATTACACCGAAGGCCGCAAAGTCAAAAACAGCCGTCGTGCTCGTGCTATGGAAAAAGGCACAAAATTTGGCCGCAAAGAGCAGGAAGAAGCATGGCAAAGCGCAGAGGTAGATGCCTTGTATCGGCTAGCAGCCGCAGGCGTTCGTGTACCCAAGCCCTATAATTTTCTGGAAGGCGTGCTGCTGATGGAGCTGGTAACCGACGAAAATGGCGAAGCTGCACCCAGGCTGAATGATGTCATGCCAACCCCGGAACAGGCCCGTGAATATCATCAGACTATGATGACGCAGGTGGTACGCATGCTATGTGCAGGTGTTGTTCATGGTGACCTTTCTGAATACAACGTACTGATCAGTAGCGACGGCCCCGTCATCATCGACCTGCCGCAAGCTGTAGACGCTGCTGGCAATAATCACGCCTCCAAAATGCTGGAACGTGACGTCAATAATCTGACTAATTTTTTTGGCCGCTTTGCGCCAGAACTTTGTGCAACAGAATATGGAAAAGAAATCTGGTCGCTTTATGAAAGCGGAGAGTTGCATCCTGAAGTCTCACTTACTGGTCGCTTTATTCGCAGCGAAAAGCAGGTTGATGTGGGTAGTGTCATGCGGGAAGTGGATGATGCGCGAGCTGAAGATGCCGCAAAACGTCGTTTCAAGCTGGAAATGGGAAAATAAAACGGGCTTTCCATACAGATCAATGCTTATACCTCATTAAGCGATCGTCAAATACTTGCCGATTTAAACATTGCACCATTCAAGGAGAGATATTGTGAAAAGAGTATTCTATGTGTTATTGGTAACTTTATTGGGATTTCAGACCGCTATTGCAGCTGAAGTTGGCGCGAATGAAAAGACAGCAACGGATGCTGCGATTCGTGAATTACTCGTGCTGACGCAATCAAGCAAGCTAGTTGATGGCATAAAGGCGCAACTCGACAGCACGATGAAAAGGTCAATACAACAAGCCCTCGCAGGACAAAAAGCAACACCTGATCAGCAAAAAATAATTGATGGTATGCAAACCAAAATGCAGGCTCTATTCGCAGATGGCATGAAATGGGATAAATTTGAACCGGTTTTTATCGATAATTATAAGAAGACGTTCACCCAGCAAGAGATTAAAGGCATGCTTGATTTCTACAAATCACCAGCTGGCCACGCGGTTGTATCCAAGATGCCTGAGCTTATGCAAAATACCATGCAGGGAATGCAGGCAAACATGTCTGTTATTTTGCCTAAATTGCAGCAACTACAGCAAGATACTATTGCGCAATTAAAGTCTCCCAAGCAAAAATAATGGCAGTTTGCATTCCGGTAGCTTGAAGATACTGCTAGAAATGTTTCAAGCAAATGGGAAGAAAATATAGCTGGGTAGTGCTTATTGAAGTGCCTGGAGTAGGGGGTGCATGAGTATGGTAATTGATCAGTTGGATAAACATGCTCATGGACAGCTGGCAGCATGAAATACAAGCATGAAGTGCAGCGGCAATATTTTTACTGGCTGTTATTTTTTTATACCCTCTTTATTTTTCGTGTGTGTGCTCAGCTCATTCAAAAATATTATGCCTTAAGTTTTCTCCCTCAATTTGAACGTTGGTATAGCGGTGCGTTGCCTTATCCATGGCTCCTGCTTTCTCAGATCGTTATCATCGTCTTACTTGCTCTGGTTATTCGACCTTTTCATAAAGGCCGGGCGAGAGCAAGCTATAGAACCGGTATTTTTTTATTGATACCGGGTGCGATGTATTTTGTTTTGATGGTGTTCCGGTTGGTCGCCGGCTTGACATTTGCAAAGCATCATTCTTGGCTTGGCGCCACGATTCCCGCTATTTTTCATATTGTTCTTGCATCCTTTGCCCTGCTCTTGGGGCATTTTCATTTCAAATATGGGCATCGGAACAATGCCGGTAAATAGCGCGCTAAGATCTATGGCCGTGTGGATTGCCTATCCGGTAGTGATGATAATTACCTTGTCAATTTATTATGGGCTAGCCCATCAAGGGATAAACTGGAGCCTGGCTAGTTATATCGCGGCAATCATAGGGGGTGTTGGATTGATTACCCTCCTGGAAAATATATTGCCTTACCGTAAAGATTGGGCGCCAAATAGGGCGGAAGTGCAAAGTGACGTTACCTTTATGATTCTTATACAGGTGTTGTTGCCTAAGTTGTTGTCCATCATGACTGCAATGTGGTTGCTTGAATACGTTAAAAGCGCAGGGTGGGCGCTTGATGAATGGTGGCCGCATAGTTACCCTGCGTGGATTCAAATGTTGTTGATGATGTTTGTTGCAGATTTCCCCCGATATTGGCTGCATCGGGCCGCACACGAATGGACTCCCCTATGGCGTTTTCATGCGGTTCATCATTCCGTTCAAAAGTTGAACTGGATCAATGTGGGCAGATTCCATCCGGTTGATAAATTCCTGCAATTTCTCTGTGATGCCATGCCATTTATTTTAGTAGGCGTTTCGTACGAAGTATTGGCGCTATATTTCGTCGTGTATTCGATCAAGGGGTTTTTTCAGCATAGTAATGTAGATATAAAACTGGGATGGCTGAATTACCTTATTAGCGGCCCTGAATTGCACCGTTGGCATCATTCCAGAACCATTAAAGAATCCAACACAAACTATGGGAACAATATAATCGTATGGGACATTTTATTTGGCACATTCTTTTTGCCAAAAGGTGCGTCTGTAGGTGATCTGGGTTTGCTTAACCGCCATTACCCGATGGGATTTTTAAGTCAGATGAAAACCCCCTTTATTCCGGGCCTCGACAAAGCACAGCAAGATGGGAACGAACGCTTATGATAGGTTTGCTGATCTATCTTAAAATGTGGGTCATTCGTTTTCGATATTTCAGGAAACTGGAACGTGATGCAAAGCGCCCACGGGAAACTCAGGAAAGTCTTTTACTGGAAATCCTTAAACGGAATGCGGCAACGGATTTCGGCATAAAGTTCAATTTATCTGCCATTCGTTCCTATACAGATTATCAGCGTATTGTACCTGTTCATACTTATGAAGAACTACGCCCCTATATAGAAAAACAGATCAGTGGCCATTTCGCAAGTCTCACTGCCACTCCCCCCGTCATGTATGCTCAGACCAGCGGGACGACGGGCAAAGCAAAGTACATTCCCATTCTTGAAGAATCGATCGTTGCATATAAGAGGGCACAGAAAATTGCTTCTTATGCGGAATACCGAGATGTACCGGGCATTTTTTCAGGAAAAATTCTGGCAGTTGTCAGTCCTGCAATAGAGGGCTACCTGGAAAATGGCATGCCTTATGGCTCAATGTCTGGCATTGTCTATAAAAATATGCCTGATATTGTACGTTCACAATATGTATTGCCATCCGAGATATTTGAATGTGTTGATTACGAAATAAAGTATCAGTTAATTGCTGCATTCGCCCTGGCTGAAGAAAATATTACTGTTCTCGCCAGCGCAAATCCTTCTACTTTTTTGCGTCTGGAAGAGATTATTCAGCAGCATACCGACAAGCTGATTCATTTTGTTGCAACCGGAGACTTGATGTCATTAGTTGATGGTTCCATAGATAAAGAGGTTGTCGTCAAGCTGCTGCCCTATTGTCGAGTAAATGCAAGGCGTGCAGAGCATCTAAAGCGTATATTAAGCAAGCATGGTGCATTAAAATTCCATGATCTGTGGCCAAATATCAAAGCGGTTGTGACTTGGACAAGCGGTAGTTGTGGATTGCTGATCCCCAAACTCAAGAGGCTGTTGCCCACAGAGGTAGCCATTATAGAAATGGGTTACCTGAGTAGTGAGTTTCGCGGCACAATCACCCTGGACTGCATCAGAAATCTGGGTCTGCCAGCTATTCAGGATGTATTTTTCGAATTCATTGAAATAACGGATTGGTCCAAAGATATTCATACCACGCTAACGATTGAGCAAATTGAAGCAGGAAAGCGTTACTACATTCTGGTGACTGCGTTGCATGGTTTATATCGTTATTTTATCAATGACATCATCGAAGTGACAGGTAAATACGAAAATACACCGACCATTTCGTTTGTCCAAAAAGGAAAAGGGGTAACCAGCTTTTCGGGTGAGAAGTTGTATGAAAGCCAGGTTATTCAGGCGGTGCAACAAACGTGTTTGGCTTTTGCTGTGGAACCGGATTTTTTCATTATGCTGGCAGATGAAGCAGATTTTTCCTATGTGCTTTACCTGGAAAGCAAAACATCTCTGTTGCCAGTAACATTTACTGCGTTGCTTAACCAGACTATCGGCGAATTAAATATGGAGTATCTTGCCAAGATTCAGAGCGGTCGAATTAAATCTGCCACTGTAAACCGTTTGAAATCCGGTGCGCTGGAAGCTTTCAAAAAGCACTGCATCAGTGCAGGCCAGCGTGAAGGGCAATTCAAAATAGTGAAGTTGCAATATCGAAAGGATGTGTCTTTTTCATTTGATGAGTATGTCGAAGTATGAAAATGATTGGTATTGAGCTAAAGGCGCTTGAAATTCCTTTTCGGGTTACATTCAAGCATGCTGCCGCTGAGCGAAGCGCGACTGAAGCCGTAGTGACGATTGCAAAATCGGAGCGGGGACTCATGGGTTATGGCGAAGGTTGTCCGCGAAGTTATGTTACCCAAGAGTCGGTTGATTCTGCAAAATCCTTTTTTGAAGAAATCAAATCAACCATTATTCAGATCGAAAACCTCGCATCACTTAAAATATGGGTGATGTCGCATCAACAAATGATAAATGATAATCCGGCTGCGTGGTGCAGCATTGAAACAGCGATACTGGATTTGTTGGGTAAAGAAGAAAATAAAACTATCGATGCGCTGCTTGAATTGCCTGATCTTCAAAATGAATTTCTTTATACGGCGGTGTTGGGTGTAACAAATCATAAAGCCTTTTTATATCAACTGAAGCAGTATACCCAGCTTGGCTTTAATGATTTCAAAGTTAAGTTGTGCGGTGCTTATGATCTCGATAAAAAAAACATAGACGAACTGGCTAAATTGTCCAATATCAAAGTTCGAGTGGATGCCAACAATCTTTGGCAAAATGCAAACGAGGCGGTGGGTTATATACAATCACTCGGGTACCCTTTTTGGGCAATAGAGGAACCATTAAGTGTCGGGGATTACGATGGGCTGGAAAATATAGCGAATTGGTTAAACGCTCACATTATTCTGGATGAGAGCTTCTTAAAAATAGAGCAAATAGAAACACTCTGTACTTATTCCATTCCCTGGATACTGAATATACGCATTTCTAAAATGGGAGGGATTATCCGATCACTAGAGATCGTCAGGGAAGCCAAATCGCGTAATTTAAAGTATGTGATTGGCGCCCAAGTAGGCGAAACCAGTATACTTACGCGGCTTGCACTGTCGCTAGCCAATATGGATCAAACAAGCCTGCTCGCACAAGAAGGCGCATTTGGCACGTATTTGCTTGAGCGGGATGTGACAGAAAAACCCATTGTGTTTGGAAAAAAAGGGAAAGTGACTGCAGAGCTAATAGAGGGTGATGGTCTGGGTGTAAATTGTATTTTGTGAGGTGAGTCAATCTTTGGCTGGACCCCAGAAAAGCGTTAGATATAATTTTTCATTTACTGTTTTTTACACACTGACATGACTATTGAAATCACAAAAGGAATACGGAAAGAAATCATTGTTTCTATGCAGCGTTATTTTGAAGAAAATATGGAGGAGCCAATTGGTAATATTGCAGCTGAAGCACTCCTTGATTTTTTGCTGGAAGAACTTGGCCCCATTGTTTATAACAAGGCTGTTTCTGATGTTCAGGAACGCCTCCAATCAAGAGTGATGGAGGTGGATATCGAGGTTCATGAAGATGAGTTTCAATACTGGAGCAAGCATGACCGTAAGAAAAAAAAGTGAGTTTGTTTGCTTGAAGAGCAGCGGCAATAATCCTGGTTGATTAGGCAGAAAGCCCAGCTAAGTGGAGAAAACCAAAGCTTTGTGATAGTAAACAGCCTCGCCAGATAACAAATCATCATAGTTTTATTTTATGTGGCACTTCAATTTTGCGCCTCGGCGTCTCCGCGGTTAACGTACAATTGAATGGTCAGTTTTCCCTGATCCGCCTTCTTGCTGTCATCCGGCTTGAATAGAATTTCCGCATTGACTCCTGATTAATGACATTGCAGCCTCGGATATCAGCAGGCAATTTTGCCCTTGCTTCTAGCCATGGGGATTCTTCGTGGGTCATTTTTTCCAGCCGAGCCACTGAGTACTGACCATAAACAGCCCATACTTCATCCAGGAATTCTCTGGTATTGCTGTCGAGCTGGTTGATGTCTGTGATGATTGCGTCGGGTTCAATAGGGATATCTTTTTGATCACGAAATCGCTGGTGCAACTCGATGCACACCGGTCCATGCACCCAGGCTTCAATATCATTGCTGAACAAGGGCTCTCCATGCAGTGCCAGGTGCCAAACCTGTGCATAGTAAACCAGTTTTTGAAGTTTGAATGTATTGATATTGTCACCTGTGGATCGATCCACAGCGAGAATAAAACAATCCGCAATTGCATGTATTGATATCGTCATTGAAACCCCGTCATTATTCCAATGGCTTAATCATATAGTACTTTCATACTATCTCAAATACCTAAGCTGAAACATTTTTTTACAATTGAGGCTTTTCTGGCAACACTTGGTTTACATCTTGAAACTAAGATAGGGTTGACTCGAAAAGAATTCGAGTGGGTATGTCACCTAAAATTGGAGGTAAAGATGAAAACGTTAAAAATATTTGCTACTGTTTCTGTGCTTTACTTGGCTATTTTATCCAATGCATCATTGGCTTACCAAACGCAATACCAGAACGGTGCAGTCAATAATCATCATGTAAATCCAATTCAGCATCAAAATCGGATAGCCTACGAGCTTAGATCAGGGAATAGAGCACATTTTGAATCTCGGCATGGGAATAGTCATTATCACGGTATTCATCAAAAGGTAAGCCATCATTATTCTGAGAGAAGATCTAACAGCACAGAGCGACATGATTCACGCTATGGCATGTATGCTGTGAATCATCACTTTGGTGCGCAACAGCATGTCACACAACATCGTTCGCGACCACGTTAACAGAATAGATTCCGGTTGTTTGGTAACAGACAACTGGTTTTTTTATGTCGGTGCTCATTTGAGGTAAATGTAATGCGTTGGTTGGTTTTGACGGTTTTTTTGCTGATATCTTCTGTGGCTGGTGCAGCTGGTATGGGCTATGACGAGGCGCGGCATCTTTTGAATCGCACCGGATTTTCTGCCAGTGAGTCAGAGGTGCAGGAATATGCTCGACTGACACGGCAACAGGCTGTTACCAAATTACTTGATGGTGTTCGACTTGAAGCCCAAACACCTGTGCCGGATAGTATAGGTGAAGGCTTCCAACTCTCAAGGTTGAAAGACAAAACGGAAGAGGAACGCAAAGCTTTGCTGAAAGAGGCGGTGCTGCAAGGTATTAACTTGCGCGCCTGGTGGTATCAGGAGATGCTTGATACTCCATCTCCGTTAACAGAAAAAATGACTTTATTCTGGCACAATCATTTTGTGTCCAGTCAGCAAAAAGTGAAATCTCCTGTTCTCATGTATCAGCAGAATGTGTTGTTGAGAAAATATGCGCTGGGTAATTTTGGCGATTTGCTGCATGCCATATCAATAGATCCGGCCATGATTATTTATCTGGATAATGTTTCAAATCGAAAAAACCAACCTAATGAAAATTTTGCTCGAGAGGTGATGGAGCTATTCACTTTGGGTGAAGGCGGTTACAGCGAACAGGATGTGAAGGAAGCTGCCCGCGCATTTACCGGATGGAGTCTGGATCGGGATAGCGGGCAGTTCAGAAATTATCTGCGTTTACACGATGACGGGATAAAAGTGGTGCTGGGGCAGAGCGGCAGGTTTGATGGTGATGCAGTGCTGGATATCCTGCTGGCACAGCCGCGAACAGCCGAGTTGATTACGCGCAAATTGTGGCTGGAATTTATCTCGCCAATACCGGATCCATTAGAAGTAAAACGTCTGGCGGGTGTGTTTCGATCCAGTGGATATGACATTAAAGCTTTGATGCGCGCGCTGCTGACTTCTGATGCATTCTACGCAAAACAGAATCGTGCGACTCTGGTGAAATCTCCTGTGGAATTTATTATTGGTACATTACAGCAGTTCGATATCCAGCCAGAAAATATGCGCCCGTTTTTGTTTGTTGGACGTAGTTTGGGTCAGGATGTATTTGGGCCGCCTAATGTGAAAGGCTGGCCCGGTGGGGATAGCTGGATTAACAGTAATACATTGCTCATTCGCAAACAATTTCTGGAGCGATTAATGCGTGATCAGGAAATGAGAAAAGAAAGCCGAGCACAGCTGAAAGCTCAAAACAGGAACTTTATGCGGGGGCAGCAAAGGTTGACAGCGATGTATTTTGACAGCGATGTATGGATGGCTCAGTTTAATGACACAGATATGCAGCGTCAGGATCAGGCAGAGCGCCTGCTATTGGCAGCAACGCCGGTGAATAAGTTACAACCTTTCAATAACAACCTGGAGTTTATCCGGCAGCTGGTGCTGGATCCAGCCTATCAGATCAAATGATTCAGGAGCGAGCCATGCAACGCAGAGCATTTTTGAAAATACTGGGGTTGATCCCCTTGATCCCATACAGCAGTAATCTGGCGTTCGCTGCTGCTCCTGCTGGAAATTATCGTAATTTGTTAGTGTTACTTGAGTTGAAAGGGGGAAACGATGGGTTGAATACGGTCATCCCCTATAGTGACAGCGAATATTATAGTCTGCGGCCGCGTATTGCTATCCCACGTGATCATGTACTGCAACTGGATGGTGTGACAGGGTTGCATCCTTCACTGCAGGCCATGATGCCACTATGGCAGGGTGGGGAAATGGCAGTGATTCAGGGGGTGGGTTATCCAGAGCCGAATCTTTCTCATTTTCGTTCCATTGAAATCTGGGAAACCGCTTCCAGCAGTAAAGATTATCTGCCGGAAGGATGGTTGTCCCGGGTGTTTGATGCATACCCGCCGCCGCAAAGTTTTGCAGCTGACGGTATTGTAGTGGGTAGTCAGGAGCTGGGACCGATGGGAGGGGGTAATACCCGTGCTGTTGTGTTATCCAATACAGAGCAATTTCTTCGGCAGTCAAAGGAGGCGGGCGATATGGCAGGGAGTGTTCCTAATGCTGCGCTGGCGCATGTGTTGAAGGTGGAAAGTGACATCAGACAGGCAGCCAGCAACATCACCGTTAACTTTCCATTTAAAACGGAATTCCCAAAGTCGCAATTGAGTAATGCGCTGAAAACTGCCGCTCAGGTAGTGGCCGGCAATGCCGGTATTGCAGTGGTGAAAGTAACGCATAATGGATTTGATACACATAGCAATCAAATAGGTACACAGGCGCGTTTGCTGAAAGAAATGGCGGAAGGGCTGGTAGCGTTTAAATCTGCGCTAACAGAACTTAATCGGTGGGACTCCACCTTGATTATGAGTTATGCGGAGTTTGGCCGGCGCCCCAAGGAAAATGCGAGCGGCGGTACAGACCACGGAACAGCCAACGCGCATTTTATGTTGGGTGGACGTGTCAAGGGTGGGTTATACGGCACTCGGCCTCAGCTTGCCCAATTGGAAGGGGGAAATTTATCCTATGGCTTAGATTTTCGCAGTTTATACGCTACAGCGATTGAAAAATGGTGGGGCGGGAGCGCCAGCCGGATATTAGGCGGGAGGTTTTCTTCGCTGGATGTACTGAAAGCGTAAAGCTTGATTCAAATAAACAGTTGTCCTGTGTATCACTTGAAACCATTCTGGTTTGGCGAAATGTAACAGTGCTGCCAAATTAATTCGGGATACCGATTGCCATTTGCAATTGAGGCTCAATCTTCTTTTTGTGATTTTATTTCAACATTTGTCCTGATTGTCAATTTAGCTAAGCTTTCATCTTGAACAGGAGTGCTTTTAATCGAGTTTTGATGAAACTGGTGAAAATCAGGATTTTGACTATACTCAATTTCGGATGAATTGTTTGTTTAAGTTAAATAATTTATTTTTATAAATTGGTTACTGTTATCTTCGTGATTATTTTCTTTGACCCAAAGTGACGATAGTTGGTTTCTCGTCAATTTGTTCACCTATTCAGCATTAATCTACTATATAAAATAATCCATAAAAATAAATATAATTGTATTCATGGTGTTGAGCTCATGGCATGGTACTTGCATTAAAAAACTTTGGCTATTCTTATGCGCTCAAAATCAGACATTTTTTGAGTTGCCCCACGATCAATTATGAATGCGGTTAAAAAGTGGTGAACACAGATACATTACTGCTGATAAAACATGATGAAGTTGATGGTTAAAGCAAATTTTTTATTATTTTGAAGGATTTTTATGAAACGTTTTTTTTCCAGTATTTTTTTCTCGTGCATCGCACTGAGTAACACTTCTTTTGCAGAAGTTGGTGTAACGGATTCCACAATCAAGCTTGGACAGTCTGCGGCCCTTACTGGTCCAGCCTCTGAACTAGGCACCGAAATGCGCGATGGCGCTAACGCTTATTTTGAGTCTGTTAATCGCAAAGGTGGCGTGAATGGCAGAAAGATTCAACTGATATCCATGGACGATGGTTATGAACCAGCAAGAACTATTGCCAACACCAAAAAACTGATTGATGAAGAAAAAGTACTGGCTTTGTTTGGCTACGTTGGCACACCAACTAGCAAGGAAGCGATTCCTATCTTTACTGCGGCCAAAGTGCCTTTTATTGGTGCGTTTACCGGTGCAGAATTACTGCGCACACCCGTGAACCATTACATCATGAATGTCCGTGCCAGCTATTTTGATGAAACCGAGAAAATTGTTCGCCAGCTTACTTCTCTGGGTATGAAAAATATTGCAGTTTTCTACCAGAATGATGCTTACGGTAAAGCCGGTTTGACAGGCGTTGAGCAGGCCATGAACCGCCGAAACCTGAAAATTATTTCAACTGGAACTTTTGAGCGTAACACTACGGATGTCTCCACTGCGGTTAATACTATCGCCAAATCCAATCCACAGGCTGTAGTCATGATTGGCGCATACAAAGCGTGTGCAGAATACATTCGCCAGTCTAAGAAAGCAGGGATGAACTCTGTGCAATTCTTTAATGTGTCATTTGTTGGTAGCCGCGCACTGGCAGCCGAACTGGGTGCGGATGGTCGTGGCGTTGCCGTTTCTCAAGTAGTGCCTTTCCCATGGAATACAGCTAATGCCATTGTGAAAGAGTATCAGGAAGGCATGAAGCAATTCTCTCAGAGTGGTTATTCATTTACCAGTCTGGAAGGTTTTATTGCAGCAAAAGTATTGGTGGAAGGTATGAAACGAGCTGGAAAAGACCTTACCCGCGAGAAGTTGATTATTGCCATGGAGTCCATGAGCAAGCATGAAATGAGCGGGTTCTATGTTGATTATTCTCCAACAGATCATAATGCTTCTAATTTTGTGGACATTACGATCATTGGTAAAGACGGTAAGTTCCAGCATTAATAAGTAGCGTTTTTTCCCTCATTAACCAATATCTGCAAGGCAACCTGTTCAGATATTGGTTATCCAACACCCACTTCATCATTGACGGATATTAAGTTAATCCGCCATATCAACAAATTGCTAATGGATTTTCACATCTGTGAATTCCTGATGTGGAATTTCTCATTGATTTTTGTAACAATTGACGGTTTATACTGTCTCATTGAATCTAGAAACCTTAGTTGGATGGGTTGGAGTTTGCTTTTTTTGGAGCGCAGGGCAAGGCGCAATGACGCAGAATGGTCATTCCATTTCAAGGAGTTGCAACGCTGACCTATGCTGCGAAAACTGTGCAATCCAACCCATAGCGGTCTGACTAACCGGGTGAACCGGGGAATTATTAAAATTCTATTAGAATTATTTGGTTAAATGTTAAGTTTAGCGGTTAACTGAGGTTTCTAGGTTGAATACGTATACCCAATAGGGAACCGCGTATACTGTGAAGCAGAATTGTTTATCAAGATAAGGAATTTTCATGGCAGGTTTAGATAAGTCCACCCCTACGCCGCTTGAGCTCAAGTTGCATCAGAAATCCCGTGTGCTGGAAATTTCATTTGCAGATGGGAAGCGTTTCGAGTTGCCTTACGAGTTTTTGCGTGTCCACTCCCCTTCAGCTGAAGTCCGAGGGCATGGCCACGGGCAAGAAGTACTGCAAATCGGCAAGAAAAATGTGGAAATCGTCAATGTTGAGCCAGTGGGTGCGTACGCTGTGGTGCTGATTTTCTCTGATGGCCACGATAGTGGTATTTATTCCTGGGATTATTTCTACAAGCTGGGTATGCATCAGGAAGAAATGTGGCAAGAGTATTTAAAGCGTATGGAAGAAGCAGGCGCAAGCAGGGAAGCTGTAATAGGCGCATTTCAGGCGCGTCCAAAATCGAAATGACATTTTATGGATAACAACAGTTCCTGTGAATTAGATAGCGCAGATGAAATGATCTGGGTAGACCCGGCGACCATGTTTAAAGTGGTGCTGATTAATCCGTATGAATTGGGAAGGCAGCCTTTTGCGTTGGCCGAACCTGCTGCCTGGCTGAAGCAAGACGGGTTTAACGTTCAGTGCATTGATCTTTCCTTGCAAAAACTCGATCCGTCATTTCTGGTTGGGGCGAAATTGGTGGCGTTGTATGTGGGTATGCATACCGCCACACGTATTGCCGTTGAGGCAATACCCCGTATTCGTGAGCTATTGCCTGAAGCGCATTTATGCGTATATGGTTTGTATGCACCCATGAATGAAGCGCTGTTGCGCGGTTTGGGTGTGAAAACCATTCTGGGTGGAGAGTGTGAACCGGCGTTACTCAGTCTGGCGCAGCGGTTGCGTGCGGGCGAGGCATGTGACGTGCAAACCGAGCCTGTTGTTAATCTGTCTAAAATTGAATTTATGACGCCGGATCGTTCCGGTTTGCCCCGCTTGCATCGTTATGCGCATTTGATATTGCCGGATGGTGGGAAAAAAATGCTGGGCTTTATCGAAGCAAGCCGTGGATGCAAACACTTATGCCGCCATTGTCCGGTAGTGCCGGTCTATCAGGGCAAGTTTCGCATTGTGCCGGTTGATGTGGTGATGGCAGATATACTGCAGCAGGTGCAGGCTGGTGCAGGGCATATATCTTTTGGTGATCCGGATTTTTTCAATGGCCCTACCCATGCCATGAAAGTGATTACGGCGATGCATACCAAATTCCCCAATGTGAGTTTTGATGCCACCATCAAGATTCAGCATATTATTGAACATGCTGAATTGCTGCCCAAGCTGAGGGGAGCAGGTTGCCTGTTTATTACGGCTGCAGTTGAGTCGGTAGATGAAAAAGTGTTGGATTATCTGGCTAAAAATCATACCCGCGCAGACTTTGAGCGTGCGCTGGAATTATGTCGCGAGTCAGGGATATTCATGGCGCCTACGTTTGTGCCATTTACGCCCTGGACAACACTGGAAGGCTATTTAGACCTGCTAAGTACTTTATTACGTTTGAAGCTGGTGGAGGCCGTGCCGCCTATCCAGCTCTGTATTCGCTTATTGATCCCGGAAGGTTCTTATCTGCTTCAATTGCCGGGCTTTATGCAAATGATCAAGCCATTTGATGCCAAATTACTGGGCTATCCGTGGCAGCATCAGGACCCGCGTGTGGATGTTTTGCAGCAGGCTTTGCAGGTGTGCGCAGCTAAAGGTGAAGAAGCGGAAATGCCGCGTAGTGAAATTTTTGCACAAATATGGCAACTCACACACGAGGCGCTAGGTATTGCTGTTCCTCCGCTGACAAAAGCTGAGTTTGGCGAAACGATCGCGCATCTTTCTGAACCCTGGTACTGCTGTGCCGAACCGACAGAGCAACAACTGCAGAGCTTTTAAAGCTGAATCATGAAACGAATTTTGTTATTGCTGCCAGCCAGCAGTTATCGTAACGAAGACTTTATTGCCGCTGCAAAAAAACTCGATGTAGAAATCATCAGCGCTGCCGATTACTGTCACAGGCTAGCCCCTGGCTGGGGAATGAGTCCTATCAGCTCAGTGCCTTTCGATCAGCCTGAAATTGCGGTTCATCAGGTCATGGAGTCTTTAGGCCGCAAACCGGATGCCGTGCTGGCAGTGGATGATAGCGGACTGGAATTGGCAGCCCTGTTGAGCGAGCGTTTGCAGTTGCCGGGAAATCCACCCGCCGGAGTATGGTTGATGCGTGACAAGTTGGCGTTCCGCCGTTTGTTGCGCAATGGCGGGCTGCATTGTCCTGAATTTTATCATCTCACCTCTGAAACTCAGCCTGAGCAGGCTTGTTCGCTTTCTTTTCCTGTTGTGGTTAAAGCGCGACGACTTTCTTCCAGTCGTGGAGTTGTTCGGGCTGATACGCAGGAAGCATTTACACAAGCAGTGAAATGGGTAAATCGTATTCAGGAGAAAGCAGACCGGGACGGCGCACAATTGGGGTTGATTGTGGAACGGTTTATCCCAGGTCACGAATATGCATTAGAAGGATTGCTGGAAAAAGGGGAGCTGCGTGTTCTGGCTTTGTTTGATAAACCAGACCCACTGGATGGCCCTTATTTTGAAGAAAGCATTTATATCACGCCACCACAACTTTCGCAGGCTAAACAGGATGAAATTGCTCATACTGTTCAGCAGGCCTGTCAGCTGGCCGGAATAGTAAGCGGTCCGATTCATGCGGAAATGCGCCTGAACGAACAAGGTGTATGGTTGCTGGAAATTGCCACACGTTCAATAGGCGGTTTGTGCGGCAGGATGTTACAACACGCGCTGGGCATGAGCCTGGAAGAACTGATTTTGCGTCACGCCCTGAACATGCCATTGCCGAAGGTGTGGCAAGCTGAAGCAACAGGGGTCATGATGATTCCGATTCCCAAGCGCGGTATTTTGAAAAGTGTGCATCATCTGGATGAAGCACGGCAGGTTCCCGGTATCAGTGACATAAAAATTACCGCCAGTGCAGGCCAGATAGTCTCACCATCGCCAGAAGGGGCGAGTTATCTGGGGTTTATTTTCGCTAGCGGTATCAGCCCGGATGCAGTCGAATCTTCACTGCGTCATGCGCACAGTTGCCTGCAATTTGATGTTCAGACAGAAATCCCTGTAACAAATGCCATTACTCACCCAGGACAAGCAGGCTGCGCATGACTCAGGCAATGGCAGGTGCTCTCCCGGTATTGTATTCATTCCGTCGTTGCCCCTATGCGATGCGGGCACGAATGGCCATCAGCTATAGTGGTGTATCAGTAGCGCTACGCGAAGTGGTGCTGCGCAACAAGCCGGAATTACTCCTGGCTCAGTCACCAAAAGGAACCGTTCCTGTGCTTATACTGCCAGAAGGGCGAGTGATAGAACAAAGTGTCGAAATCATGCAGTGGGCACTGGCAGAAAATGATCCGGACAACTGGACAGGCGGAAGCGATACGGCATTGTTTGAACAGACCCATCGTTTGATTCAGGAAAATGATCAGGCGTTTAAAAAAATTCTGGATCGTTACAAGTATGCTGACAGATATCCAGAGCACCCCATGGAGTACTACCGAGGTCAAGGCGAAGTATTTTTGATGAGCCTGGAAAACTGTTTGAAGACAAATCATTATTTATTATCAGACCGTATTACATTGGCAGATATTGCATTATTTCCATTTGTCCGTCAGTTTGCCCATGTGGATGAGGAATGGTTCGAAAAAACGCCTTGTCCTCGCCTGCAGCAATGGCTGGCATTCCAGATTGAATCATCGCTGTTTGTCTCTGTGATGCAAAAATACAAACCGTGGGAACCGGGAGCGGATGTCGTTATTTTTCCTTAGTTGCCGCCAGCAACCAAGCCACTCAAATCCTGTTTGGCGCCCACTTGGATTTGTTCGCAAAGCAAATCGAGGCTATTGAGTTGGTGTGTGACTGCTTCGTGGTCATTCTTGATTATTTCCATTTCCATGGAACGCGCATGATCCATGAGTTGTGGGTAGCCCATACCGCCACTGACACCTTTTAAATCGTGAACCAGCTCTTTCATCGTGGTCCAGTCTAACTGGTTAAACGCATTTCGAATGTTTTCTACCATAGAGGGAAGGCGCTGTATAAATGAATGCACAAGTTCAGCAAACTCGGGCCCCTGACTCAGTAATTCGGATGAAATAGGGGGTATCTGTTGCCCAGTCACATCAGACACTTTGAGATACTTTTCCAATATTTGATAAAAGTGTTCAAGATTTAGCGGCTTAGTGAGGAAATCGTTGCATCCGGCTGCAATGCAACGGTCTTTATCTTCCTGCATCGCATTTGCAGTGAGTGCGACGATTGGTCCTGTATACCCTTTTTCGCGTAACACTTCGGTTGCTTTAACACCATCCATCACCGGCATCTGCATATCCATCAGAATAAGGTCAAATTTGCCGGACAAGGCTTTGTGCACTGCATCGAGCCCATGATCGGCAATGGTGTGATTTGCGCCTGTTCTTTTGATGTACATGCTGACGAGACGTTGATTGTCCGGGTTGTCTTCAGCCAGCAGAACGCTGCCAGTCAGTCTGGCCAGTTGTGGCGCAATCTGGCGTGTTTTATGCTCTGCAATTTCTGAAATATCGTAGGCATACTGAACATTTTTGAGTGGCCCAGTGCTGATTCTGAGGGTAAAGGTTGTGCCAGAGCCAGCCTGACTCACAAGGGTAATATTGCCCCCCAGCTTTTCTGCCAATTGGCGGGAAAGATGCAACCCCAAGCCCGTACCACCAAATTTCCTGGTGATGCTGGAATCAGCCTGGGTAAAACGAGCAAACAATTTTTCCTGTTGCTCATCAGTCATACCAATACCACTATCTATGACGTCAAATTGCATCTGTTCGTTTAAAGGGTCCAAGCCAACCCGGACAGTCACGCGTCCTTTTTCGGTAAATTTGATTGCGTTACTGCAAAGGTTGAGCAGTATCTGCTTCAGTCGTACCGGATCAGAAATGATCATTTTTGGTAGAGGAAAAATATATTCTATAGCAAAAATCAGGCCTTTCTCTTCAGCCTGAAGATGAGCCATGGTTTGAATATCTGAGAGTACATTGAACGGAGAAACTTCAATTTGTTCTGTATCCAGTTTGCCCGCTTCTATTTTGGAGATATCCAGAATATCATTGATGATTTGAAGTAAATGTTTACCATTTCGAATGATTGTATAGATAGAGGCCATACGATCCGACATGGATTGCTGGCTGTTGAGTAATGACTCCGAGAAACCAATAATGGCTGTTAACGGTGTTCTGATTTCATGACTCATATTGGCAAGAAACTGGCTCTTTGCCTGATTGCCATGTTCGGCGCTCTGACGAGCTTGTTCAAGCCTCTTAAGAAGTAGCGAAACGTAGACCGGAAGCAGAATCATCCAGACCATCAGCCCCGCCCACATAAGTGACTGGTTCATCCAGAATTTGCTATAAAAGCGAACAAAGATAAATCCGATGATAGACATGAACTGGGTTTGAAACAACGCTGCCCGTCCATACCGGAAACCATTGGCAATGACTACCCATAGGTAGCCACCATACAATGCGGCACCTACCTGATCACCCATGCTCATGGCGAAGGTGATAGACACCATGTCTGAAATAGTGCCGATGATGCGACGAGAGTTCATGGTCTCAGGACGCAGGAAAATCCAGACAGCTAGCAGAACGGCAAACGAAAAGTAGGAAATGCTCCAGAAGAGTACAGCGCCGACGTGATTAACCAGCTGCCCTTCAGACCAGCTCCAGGATAAATAGGCCAGGACGAGTAAGCTGATAACTACACGAACCAGGGATTGTTCAAACTCGCGATCTCGCCCGAATACAGCGCGAATTTTTTTACCTTCCGGCATTTTAGCTAGCAATTGGCTAGTTGTGCTTCCTCCTGCTTTTTCTGTTTGTGTCATGTGTAGCCGAAATCAAATTAAGTCATTATGGATCAAAAATTATGCGTATATTGCAGACTCAGAATATCAACGGAATTGCTATAGTTGCCCTTGAGTGCCGAAGATGGCAAAGGCGTGGGTGTTTCTATCCTGTTGATATTTGCATCCTTCATGAAAATATGTGCGTAACCTATATCGACAGCACCTTGCGCAGAAACATTAAACTTCACCCCAAAACTCAGCCAAGTGCGATCGCTATCAGGGATTCTGGCAGTGCGATATTCGGCACGAACCGGGCTCTGATCGAACGCAACACCACTGCGTAAAGTAACATTTTTACTGTAGTGATAATTCATACCGATGCTGGGACGTAAAGTATTGCGCCAGTTTTCATCCGTGCTGCTGACTACTTCACCAGTGGTTCTCACCACTGTCAGCTTGTCAAAACTGCTCCAGCCTGTCCATGTCAGGTCAGCCATCACATCCCACTCAGGGTTTATTTGATGAAAAATGCTGAGAGACAAAGTATCAGGCACCGTTAAATCGGCTGTAACGGGGCCATTTGGCTTTGGTACGCCCGTAAAAGTAATGTCACCAGAGAGTTGATACCGGATACGTGAGCGATAGCTTGCACCAATGCGTGTTTGCGGGGATGCTTGGAAGAGTGCCCCCATATTGTAACCCCATGCATAATCATTACCCTTCATCGTGCTGTAACCTTCTGAGACACCCAGATTGACAGCGCTTGTCAGTTCGGCCTGAATATGCTGGTAATTGATACCCCCACCGATGGCAAGCTGGTCATTCACTTTGTATGAGATAGCAGGATTGACATTAACGGTTTTTAATTCAGACTTGACCGCCTGAAAACGACCTGCCCAGGCTGGGTCGTAATCTGTTTTCAGCCCAAAAGGCGCATTAATGCCAATACCTAATCTCAGGGCCGGGCTAACAGGCACTGCATAATAGAAATTGGGCACAAGGGTGATATCTTTCATATCTCCTCCGTTGCCGCCAACGGGCCGAGGCGCATTAGAAGAGCCTTGATCAGTAAATTTGATTGTAGGTCTGATAGCGTGTGCGACTAACACCAACTGCTGCTGGTCAAGCAGCACCAGACCGGCGGGATTGTAATAAATCGTACTGGCCCCTTCAGCACTGGCTGCACCTCCCGCAAAAGCATTTCCCAAGCCGCTTCCACTGTCTTCAATCAAGGCAAAACCTGAAGCGGTTGCATCATATGACAATCCACAGGCTAAACTCGCCAAACTGAATAAAATAACTTTGCGAATAGGTGATGGAGATTTGATCATTTTGTCGGGGTTCCTGGCATTCTGTTGTTTAAGCGAATAGATCGATGTGGCTTATTCCCCGAAGTCAGTGCATCAGGGTTGAATGATGATTGTTGATCTTAATTAGCTTTCAGCACAGAATTGTCGGGCATGATGCTGTGGCTGTCAAATCAATCTTTAAATGAATCAAACAGGTATCTGTAGTTGTGGGAATGAGATAGTTGGTGTCCATGATTCTGAGATAAGAGTCGCCGAAGTCCTGTTGGCCTATAAGGTAAACCTTGGATTCTGGCAGACTTTAATGAGTTTGTTTAAGGATTGCATTGACGGCGAATTCGGTCACGTACGGCAGAGTAGACGGCAGTGGTGTCGCGGCTTCGTACTGCCTCAGTTGTAAATTCCATGAAAATGCTACCAACAGTCGACTGAATTGTATCCTGCACGGTATTGAATGCCCTGCGTGGGCGCCAAATGGGTGAAATGAGAATGCTCTGCAAATCGCGATGTGCTCTGATAGCGCGCTCCATCCTGCTCATGATTTGCTGATTGTCAGTGGCATGATCCTGTTCGTGTTCAGCCCAGATATCTTGCGCGCAACCGGAGATATTGTTTGCGATGAAAATGGATTGTCGCAATGTCAGCTGAAGAATGCCAGTCTTGAAGCGAAACTCAACCTGACCTGCGTTGCGCCGCTGTTCATATTCCAGCTTAGTCTGGTCTACTCTGCAAACGGGTATCGTAACAGCCAACGCCCGGGATGCATTTGGATCGCCAATTGAGCGCGCACGTTCCACCACTGTATTCGCTGCAACAATCTGGGGGGAGGGCGTAGTGCCGGTATTTACATTTACTTGTAAAGGCATTGTATTGCTCTTTCTTCCTGTATACAGGTCATGATTCCAGGTGAAGCTTTGTCGTTTGAAGATCGCTTGCAATGATACGGTCAAGAATAATAAGCGCATCATGGGGACCAACAAGACCCTCCACATTGGTTGTTCCAGGGGCTATTTCAGGATTGGCAGAAAGTGTACGCCAGATGAATTTAAGCACTTCAGTATGATCGCTGGCTTCGGGAATTTCCGGAATAAGTCCTTTAGACTTGGCCATTGCAATGATCTGGCGCATCATACGTTCAGCATCAGATATCCTGTCCACCTCTTTTTGCAGAATTGTCGACACCACGCTGCTTGCCTGACGAAGGGAAAAGGTGACTGCAGCTTCAATTATTTTTCGTTTGGTTGAGTTGCCATGTATCTCTATGCCGGGAGGGGTAATCCCATTTTCTGCTGAAAGAATTAAACCTCGTAAAGTAGCCACTTCGCCCACTTGCATTATGCGATTTCTTTCAAGCATTTTTTCAAGTTTCGCTAACCACAATTTAACCTTGTCATCGAAATTGGCATCGCGCCGTTGCTGCAGATCAACCAGCCCTGAAATGCTGCTCAGCATGTTCTGAATTTCTTCAATATTGACAATGCGTAGCATATTAAGTTACTCGATGATTAAACGATCATCTTTGCCTTCGTCCGATTCGATGGTTGTCCATTCAAAGGCCTCTTCTGAAATTTTCAAGCGCAAGTGCGTAATGACCTCAGAGGGGCCTGCCTCACGAATTTCTGCTGTCGTAACCAGCACATTCAGACGTGCCGGTGGTTTTCGAATTTTGATCAATTCAACACGTAGTACATCATTGAGCCGGGCCTCCAGTTCTGCTTGTTTTTCTGGTTTCATAACAGTACTCAAAGTCTTCATGGAAACACTAATGAAATCACGTGAAACACGCCCTGTATCAATTGCCGTTTCAGAAGGGCGAGTAAGTGCCGTTACCCTTTGATCCAGTATCGTATTAAGCTTGCTTCTGACGGCATCGGTTAAGTTGATACGGTTTTCAGCCAACACGGAAGAAAGTGCTTTATCAAATACTTTTCGCATGTCTGCGACAGGCGGAATGCCGTGGGAAGATACGCCACCTGAAGGCTCCTCCATTTCCTTTACGACAACTGGAACGTCGATATCGATATCAGGCATGCGGAAGCGGGGAACAGGCATGTTTTTCAATAATGGGTGGTCGGCATATAGCTCGGCCACCCGTACAGATTCAATATCGGCATGCATTCTTGCCACTGTTATTTCAGACAAAATATGCCCTAAATAATCACCTAATTTTGGCATGACTACTCCACAGGCCTTAAAATCGATTAATTAAGCAAACAAACTTTATGCCGCTGCTACCGGAGTAGAAGTGATCGCGCTTTCCAGTATTCCCAGCATCTTCTCCATACCCGCAGGCATTTCATCTTGTACAGCCTTTACATGGACTGCCATAGAGTAGGTGCGATTGACAGAGTTTCCTTCCTGGGTCGTGCGTTGGAAAGAGGTTGATACCTTGAGTTTTGCAGAGCCCCAAAGCCAACCGGCTTTTGCTTCCAGTGATGCGTTAACCTTGAGATCAGTATTGGTTTTACGGTACTCAATCGAATTGATTTTTGCGTTGAAATCTACAGTTGCCAACTCAATACGAATAAATGGAATCGGTAAAATCGTCAGGATAGGTACTTTTAACTCCTGAGTCTCATAAACGGCCGGTACTGCAGGAGAAGCCGCAACCGGTGGCGTTGCAGATGGATTTGCCGGAACAGCCGGGACGTACGGACTCAGTTCTTTAGGGTATTTGAAACTGACGTATATCGGCTCTTCTGTAGATGTGTCGCCGCCTGCATCTTGCTCTGCACTGGGCTTTTTAAAACCAACTTCTTTAATAAAATTGACGGTTGACATTGCTGCCTAGGCTTGCGCGTTGATTACCGCGACTAAAGGCCCGCCTATCATCGATTCGAAGTCGATACTGGATAATTCTTGTCCTGGACTTGGCATTGTTTCGTCCTCCAAAAAAATTGAAAGTTAAGACGCCACGGAATGTTCGTGCCTCATTGGATGAGTCGTCTGATTCATCTAAAAATCAATATAGTTCAGCGAAAACGACTGTCAAGACAAGTTGTAAAAGTTTTGATTAATTAAGACAGGCTCGGTATGCCTTGAATTTTCTGATTTTGGCGGTATTGCTGGGATAAGAGAAGATCTGTAGTAAAAGTGCAAAAGACTTGAAAGTCATATCCCGCGTCACATTAAATTTTCGTAATGTGCATTGCTCTTTAAGTAATTGTCATTGAAAGTGCATCTGATTATCGTGTGATATACGCGTGTTTATCTGGTGAAATAACCTGCTATTAATGTTCATTTGTGCAATGCTCAAGCGATGGGCAATTGACTGGTTGCCTTGCATAGTTTGTCGTGTAACTCCTGCACGAGTTTTGCGTCAGGATGCGTGACGCCACTGCCTATCGTTTCAATCAGGGTGCAAGCGGCAAACGACTCGGCCGCAGTTTCGTATGTTTGGATCCAGGCGTTTCTATCTGGCAAACGCTCTGGGGTGACAGGCCATGTTCCCGGGCGGGGTTTTATGTGCTGATCGACGCCTATGCGCCAAGGTTTTGCGCTGACGCGCGCACGAAAGCATTGCTGATTCAGACACATCGCCATATAAATAGGATCAGTGCCCAACGCATTAAAACATGCTGTTACGGCAGGATCGCCAGGATTAAAAGTTTGATGGGTAGCCATCACGCGCATGCCTGCCGGGGTGCGATAAACACGCATGTTCCATGCTGGGTGTTGTTCTAAAAAATGGCTTATGCGATTGCGTGCAACACGCTCCGCACCACCCTTTGCCAGTAGCATCGCTCGGTAAAAAGCATTGGAGATATAACTGCTGAATAAAATTGCAGAAACCAGCAGGGAAATGCCAAGCACTTTGGATTGTGTAAACCACCAGATAACCGCTGCAGCACCTAGCAGAATTGTATAAACATTTAATGTAGACCGCGTTGACGGTTTATTTTGAAAATCAATATCGGCAAAAAACACGTCAGGCGTGTTCAGGCATCTTGCACCGTATGCGTTTCTTGTAATAATGGTCTCGCCGTGACGGCTGACAATCTCTTCACGAATCGGTACGCCTTCAGCTCCGTTGTAGGGAGTTTTCGGTTCTCTGCGAACTAATTTTTCACCGGAGATTAATCTTTTGAGTGCTTCTTGTGCACGGCTATCTGCGTTGGCCTGAGCTTCTTCCTGGCTGGTGTCAGACCAGCCAAAACGATGCGCAGTGATTTGCTTTCCCTGTTTCCGATGCTTAGTACGGCTCTCAGCCCAATATTGTGGAACAATCATGTAGTGCCTCGATAGCTATAGGTGTTGATCTTAAATATTCTAATCACTGGTAGCTTCGTGAAAGTGTGCAATATTGGGTACGCAATGTATAAAGCATTCCAAAATAAAATTTATCAGTCTGTATGCAGCACACAGCACTGAATTTACTGTTTATTTTTAATGAGTTCTTCAAGCTGCTGTCGCCGGGTTTCCATAATCGATCTATCCGAACTTCCGTCAAAGAAACGTCCGGGTGAAAACAGTGGATATATTTCTCCATTTTTGAGGTGGAGATTGATGTAATAGTAACTGACAAAATTCGATTTTTTTCCGAGAAAACCAATGCCGGTATCAACAATGTCGTTGAAAAAAATCGTTCTTTTGTTTGTTCTGAACCGGGTGGTGTCTTCGATAGCGATATGCCGAGCTTGGGGATCAATGACGATTTTTTGCTTACCACTGACTAAAAAGGCAGCAATGCCAATGAACAACAAGAGCAGCCCCAATAAAAATCCCGCAAGGTTGCTTGTCATGCCTGGTCCATCGAAGTGACGGAAGCCCATTGCCAAGGTTACGCCAGCAATAATACTCATCAGCGAAAGTGCTGTTTGCTTTCCAGAATTACTTTCGAATTTTAATGGGGCCATGGGTCACCTTTATATTATGCTTTTTAAAAGCGTAACGTTTTTGATGGTTGGTAGGCAATAGATGAATCTGTCAAAGCTGAAGTAGGGTTTTACGATGCAATAGGATAGTAGGTGCGCTTTCATCAAATGAATTGCTATAATCGTTTCTCCCAAAATTGCGCCTTACCCATTTTGGGGTCTAGTTCATACCCATGGAAACCAAACTTTACATAGGCTGATCGAGCGGGAATATTGCCTTCCAATACTTCCAGGGTCATTTTGCAACAACCTTTTTCAATGGCAATCTTCTCAGCTTCGAGAAGTAAAGTTTTCAAAACCCTTTGACCTCGATATGCAGTTTTAACTATGGCATCGTGAATGTTTAGTAAGGGTTTGCAAGCAAATGTTGAAAATCCTTCCATACAAGTAACCAGTCCTATAGCTTCATTGTTATGGAAAGCAAAGATCACATGGGCATCATTCCTGTTGTTGAGAAAAGAAGCCAAGTTGTCTATTGCAAATGCTGATAAATCCTTGCCTCCCCCCATTGGATCCAAGGCATATTCTCGCATCAAGTGTATGAGCGCTTCTGCATGGATATGATTATTTAGATCTGCTCTGACTATTTCAAACATAGGGATATCATATAAAATATTTACAGATGATGCGCTGGATAGGCCTTGAGTACAGTTCAGAACGTGGCTACGCACGTACTGAACTTATTAGTTAAGGCGTTTCTTGCCACGTAATATCAATTTTCCTGTGATATGCAACGCAATCACGAAGATATAAATTGATAAGGCTCTGATAGGGTGCCCCCGCCTCTTCGGCCATTTGCTTAAAGTAGCCAATTACATCTTCGCTCAGGCGCATAGTGACTGATTTTTTTAGTTTTGCGGCATAGGGATTTTTGCGAGACTTTATTTTAGAAAGATCATATTCAGTTTTCATGGCTTCTCACCAGAGTAGTACTGGATTTCATTTTTTGTAGCTTTGCGTGCGGAGATGATCGAATGGTATTGCCCTCTTTACGTTCAGGTGCAGCTTCAATACTGGTTTTTCCACGACGATCTTTGCCTCTTACGTGGATTGATGGGTTGGGCCTCGTGTAATGATCATGGACTACGACGCGTTAATCAGTGCCAGACCCTTTGGCGAAATAATGAACCCATTGCCTTTCGCCTCTATGGAGCGTGTTTTGTCTTGACGTGTGATGAGACGGTTTTCGGTGAGGAAATATCTGGTTTGTGATTGAAGGGCGTGTTCACCGAGCCACGGCATGTTGTGGTCGTCGTGCGTGATTAGCTTACCTGACTTCAATGCTTCAAGGACTTCGCGTTGAAGTTTGGTGAGTTTGATTGGTTCCCCTGACATATGCTCACCCGTTGAAATTGTGGAGCAAGCACCCTTGGATGCGCTCAAGATTGCCGTTTGCTTCGAGGCACTTCACTGCATTTGAACAGTTTTTTCTGCGATTGCGGTGGAACCGATCAATGACACTCGAATGCCGCTCAATGAAACAGGACGACCAATAACTGGGCACTGCCCTTGTGTGGTGAATGATTGCCTAGTAGAGGTCATACTTGTCTCCTTTGAGAGTTCTAACATTTATTAGGCGTCCTAATTGACGTCTGATACTTCCATAAATAAGATAACTTTTTGTCATATAACAATGTGATATATACAATAACGTCATATTTTGGTACATATTAGGCATCATATTCTGGACTTTCAACCAACCACCACATTCTTGTCATCTCACTTATTGCAGGGGATGGATGCTTTGTGTATTCAGAGGAAAAAACTTGCAATATAACTTTCATTGATTTCATTGGTATGATCATGCAAGTCCCATTATTTTTTATAAAGGCATTGCACTTTTTCGACAAACTTTAAACATTTACAATGTTTTTTCCCGCGTGGGTATCGCAACTTCCCCTTTGTAGTCAAATGGGATGGGCATTGCAGCATTGCGCAGGTTTAACTTACCTTTCAGGTGGTAATGCATGCTGGTTTGGGTTTTATCCATTTCGGAAAACTGGCGTAGCAAACTGGCCAGTGTGCTGATACCTTCCACCTCTAATAATTCTGTACCATATTGCGGAACAGTAATAGGTTTGTTGCTTAAGCCTTTGGCAAAGGGTTTGTCATTGACTTCCAGTTCGTACGAAAGGCCATCAATCTGCAGTGCAAAATCGTTTGGATTTTGAATGCGTAGCTGCATCTGGTAGGTTTGTTCCAGAAAAGTAGCACGTAGCAAGTTGATGCTGGAAATGGTGACGGTTGGTTGCTCCATTTTGCTTGGCAGGCCTGTACATCCGCCAATAAGCAGGGCTAATACAACATATAAGCAGGTAAGTTTTTTCATGGAATCTAGTATTGCGTAGATTGCTCATATCGGCAACAGTTGTTTATTGATTGCTGAGTTTTGTTATTATATAAATTACTTATGCCTTTTTCGGCTTTTACCTATTTCTGGAGATCGATAAGATGTCAGCATTGCCCCCAAGGCAGCAACAAATTATTCAGGCGCATGCAGCGCTTATTACGCGCGTTGTGATGGCTTGCAGTAACCGTGCAATGCTCCCGGAACTGGAACCTGTACTTGAAATGTCTGTCCAGAATGGTTGGGGCAATCTTGTCATGATTATTCGCCAGATTTTGAATGGACGTCGCGATGTCAGTCTGACTATGGGGTTAGATGAGGAAGATGGCGTGATTGTTGAAGCGATTCTTCGCGGTATTCAAAATCCGGCAACGTTGCCTGACCCTAACGCCAAACCGGATGCCGGTCTGGCTGCACCAGGCTTGGCCACCATGATTGATGCAGCAGGCAAGGGTGATACGCAGGCATTGCAGCTTTTGGCGAATATGGCTGAGCAAATGGTCAAGGCCGGTGGGGATATGGCGAAATTGGGCGGGATGATGCGGCAACTGGTGAACGGTGAGCGGGATGCCGATAAGTTGGCCAAAGGGATGAGCGTGCAGGGGCGTGAGCTGGTTTATTCAATCCTGACAGAGATGGGCAAGCTGGCTAGTCATTAGGCAAATGTTAGCAGGCGGGTAATGGTTTTTTTAAAAACTTTACCGCAGAGGCGCGGAGGCGCAGAGAACAACTAGTACTTTAAACTGAATAAGTGCAATCCAGAGACAGATAAAGCCAAAACGCTCTGATAGAAATAGCTAGTTCTCATCCGGAAACATCTATTTTTGTCTCCCCTTTGATGGGGGAGGGCCAGGGAGAGGGTGGTGACGCCTTGAAATTTAACCCCTCTCCCCTCTCCCACAAGGGGAGAGGGGATATAGCGTCTCCAGATGGGAACTAGCTAGGTGACGCAATCTTTCTCAGCGCCTCCGCGCCTCTGCGCCTCTGCGGTTAAAAAATGCATTTAACCACCTCTTGTCATTATCAAACTTAAGCGCCAAACCTATTAAGCCTACTTACTTTCGTATACTGCCATGATGGACTTCAATTCCTGAAGCAGCACTTCTTGTTCTGCTTCGTTCAGCATGCTGGCTTCAGGAACAGGCAAGCCAGTTTCCAGTTTTTCGATAATTGCGTTCACTTCTGTGCATCCCTTCTCGCACGCTATCTCAATACACTGATTGATCCTGGCCTGATCCATTTAACGTCCTCGTCCTTCGGCTTTGCGCTTCCCTGAAGTCCTGGTGGGGGCTTTGCGCGTGGGGGTAATGGTTCTTGTTGTTGCCGGGTGTGGGGTGCGGCGCGTCGCATCTGCTCCGGGGCGTCGGGCACCTTCGTGTGCCAGGCCTGTTCCCATTGGTTGCCAGTGGGGTACGAGGTGTTGTTTGCCATTGCCGATCAAATCGCTGCGGCCCATGTTTTTGAGCGCATCGCGGATGAGTGGCCAGTTGTTGGGGTCGTGATACCGCAAAAAAGCTTTATGCAGTCTGCGTGTTGTGGCTGATTTAGGGCTCTTGACGGCTTCGCTATCTCTAGTGACTTTGCATAGCGGATTCTTGCCTGAATAGTACATGGCCGTTGCCAGCGCCATTGGAGAGGGCAGAAAGTTTTGTACCTGATCCAGGCGGAAGCTGTTCTTTTTAAGCCATAGCGCAAGATTCAGCATGTCTTCATCTGTGGTGCCGGGGTGGGCTGCGATGAAATAGGGAATTAAATATTGCTCTTTACCTGCTTCTTTCGAGTATTTTTCAAATAACTCTTTAAATTTGTTATACGCACCAATACCCGGTTTCATCATCTTGGAAAGTGGGCCTTCCTCAATGTGTTCCGGTGCAATCTTGAGATAGCCGCCCACATGGTGTGTGACCAGTTCTTTAACGTATTCTGGATTGAGTACAGCCAAGTCATATCGCAGGCCTGAACTGATCAGAATCTTCTTGATGCCAGGAATCGCTCTGGCTTTGCGGTAGAGTTGAATCAACGGAGCGTGATCGGTGCCCAGATTACTGCAGACTTCCGGAAAGACGCAGGATAATAATCGGCAGGCGGATTCGATTTTGGGGCTTTTGCAAGCGAGGCGATACATATTGGCGGTAGGGCCGCCCAAATCAGAAATAATGCCGGTGAAACCCGGTACTTTGTCGCGGATTTCTTCAATTTCGGTTAAAACGGATTCTTCTGACCGGCTCTGGATAATACGCCCTTCATGTTCTGTAATAGAGCAAAAGGTACACCCGCCAAAACAGCCGCGCATGATGTTGATCGAAAACCGGATCATCTCATATGCGGGAATTTTGGCATTGCCGTAAGACGGATGCGGCAGGCGGTTGTAAGGCAGACCATAGACATGGTCCATCTCAGGTGTGGTCAGCGGAATGGGTGGCGGGTTGATCCATACATCGCGTTTGCCGTGTTTTTGCACTAATGCACGCGCGTTACCCGGATTGGATTCCGTATGCAGAATACGTGAAGCATGGGCGTAGAGCACCGGATCTTCACCGACCTGCTCGTAAGATGGCAGGCGGATAACGCTGGTTGCGCGGTCCAGCTTCATTACCTTGCGGTGCTGGAACTGTAGCGGCAGCACATTGCTTTCTGCTGGCGGCTTTGGATTATCCTGATCGCAGGCTTTATCTTTTTTGTTTTCATCCCAGTCATAGGGATTGAGCTTAGGCGCAACAGGGCCGGGAGTGTCCAGGTGACTGGAGTCGATTTCGCTCCAGCCTTCCGGTACTTCGTTGCGCATGATTGCGGTGCCGCGCACATCTTTTATATCTGAAATGGCTTCGCCACGGGCCAATCTGTGCGCTACTTCTACCAGGGCGCGTTCTGCATTGCCGAAAAGCAGCATGTCCGCTTTGGAATCCGGCAGTACTGAGCGGCGTACTTTGTCTGACCAGTAATCATACTGGGCAATACGGCGCAGGCTGGCTTCAATGCCGCCGATGATAACAGGCACACCACCATACGCTTCCCTGCAGCGCTGAGAGTAAACAACCACGGTTCTGTCAGGGCGCTTACCGCCTGCACCATCAGGCGTGTAGGCGTCATCTGAACGCAGTTTACGATCTGAAGTGTAGCGGTTGACCATGGAATCCATGTTGCCGGCCGTCACTCCGTAAAACAGATTGGGTTTGCCCAGTGCAGCAAAGGCTTTGGCGCTTTGCCAGTCCGGCTGGCTGATGATCCCCACGCGGAACCCCTGGTCTTCCAGGAGTCTTCCTACCAGTGCCATGCCGAAGCTAGGGTGGTCAATATAGGCGTCACCGGTGACGAGAATAATGTCGCAGCTATCCCAGCCAAGCTTGTCCATTTCGGCACGTGACATGGGCAGTACAGGGGCAACGCCGAAGCGTTTTGCCCAGTATTTACGGTAGGAATTTATTGGTGGGGGAGTCTGTATCATTTGTTTATTTTACGCGAAGCAGAGCAGAATCGATATGATTCTATGCATGTTTTTAGTTTGGTGAAGAACAGGTTATGCCGTAATGGCTAACTGTGCTAGTTCTTGAGAGATTGTCTGGGTATTTAGTTTTTCATAATCATCTCGGTTAAAGCTGATCATGCCCCCCGCCATTTCATACCAGGTAAACCCGCTGGTCCATGCAGGCTGAGGGTAAGTGCCTTGTTTCTTGCGCGGGAACAGATACAGCTTGCCCGGCGTGTAGAGCAGGTTGTAGGGGATTTCTAATTGGTGCAGGCGTTCGATTGCATGCCAGGCATCTTGTGCCGTGAGACAAACTGTAACCGAAGTTGGGTAAGCATCTGTGCCCCCATTGTGTTGCCAGTCGGGATGCATCACAGGCATACCGGCTGGACGGACATACATCTGGAAGTGCAAATGGTTGACCGAAGCAAAAGCCCCAAGGGAATTATAGCCAAAGCCCACACCCGGCAGAGTCTGCGCCAGCTCTTGTGTCAATGCCCACATATAGCTGTTGAAAGCTTCTGTCTGGTACTGGGGGTGGCATTTTTCGCGCTCTGGTACCAGTAATCCATGGAAATCCACAAAGGGGTATTTATTGTAATAGAGCGTGGTAGATTTATCGGCGACTTCGCCAGCCCAGAAGGCTTCCTTCTGCATGAACCCCTTGTTGAAGTGGAAACCATTGTCGTCAAAATCAGCACGAATACCCGGCGGAATAGTGGTGGTAATACGTTTGGGACGGAAAGCACGCAGATGGTTGAATTGCAGCGTCCATTTATCTTCTGTCCGATTTTCTGTGGATTTGAGTTTGTCTAATCCAATCGCATTAATTTTGAGAAACACCAGCAGATCTTCTTCTACTTCCTGTAGGGTCCTGCCTTCTTCCAGCGCGTTGCCGAAGCTTGTTTTGAGTGATTCATACAAGGTGGAAAGTGCTGTTGAAGTGGCTGTTTGAATTTCCTGATCAAAAGATGCGTTGGCGCAAACTAGAATAAATGGACCCAGTCCGCCATTTTTAAGCATCGCTGAAAGGCCAGTGTTAAATGCATGGCGAAAGGCGGGTAGTGAAGAAAACGGGTTGGTATTCATAGCGTTATTTACGTTAATGCTGATTTCTTTGTGAGTAAAGCAAACTGACAAGTTACTCCCTCCCCCTGTCCCTCTCCCACAAGGGGTGAGGGAACCTGCTGCTATCCAATTGGTGTAATTTGGCCCTGTGCAATAAATTGCATGAAGGCTTATTTTTTACCAAACTTGGCAAAAGCTGCAGCCATGGCACCGTCTTGCACTTGAGGTTTGGATTCAGGTTTGCGTTGTGGCTTGTTGTTAGCCGGTGACGAGGTTTTTGCCTGTACTGGGCTGCCAGTATCATTCAAACGCATGGTCAGCGCAACGCGACGGCGCTTTTCGTCCACTTCCTGTACTTTTACCTTTACCACATCTCCGGCTTTCACTACGGAATGCGGATCTTTGACAAACTTGTCCGCTAATGCCGAAATATGCACCAGCCCATCCTGATGAACGCCAATATCCACGAATGCGCCAAAATTGGTGACGTTGGTGATAACGCCTTCAAGGATCATGCCGGGAATCAGGTCTTTCAGATCTTCCACGCCTTCCTGAAAGGTGGCGGTTTTGAATTCAGGGCGGGGGTCACGTCCCGGTTTTTCCAGTTCCTTGAGAATATCCGTTACTGTCGGCAAGCCGAAATGTTCGTCGGTGAATTGTCGTGGGTCGAGCTTTTGTAGCAGGGCGGTATCACCGATAATTGATTTGATATCGCGTTTGATGGCTGCCACGATGCGTTCTACAACCGGGTAAGCTTCAGGGTGAACACTGGAGGCATCCAGCGGATTGTTGCCGTTCATGATGCGTAAAAATCCGGCAGCTTGTTCGTAGGTTTTGTCGCCCAGGCGCGGCACTTTTTTTAGCTGGTCACGGGAACTGAAAGCACCGTTCTGATCACGGTAATCCACGATATTTTTCGCTAAAGTGGCATTCAGCCCTGAAACACGCGTGAGTAAAGGTGCCGAGGCGGTATTGACGTCTACACCCACTGCATTCACACAATCTTCCACTACAGCAACCAGACTGCGCGCCAATGCAGGTTGGCTGACATCGTGCTGATATTGGCCGACACCAATGGATTTTGGATCGATTTTCACCAGTTCAGCCAACGGGTCTTGCAAGCGACGGGCAATGGAAACAGCTCCGCGCAGGGTAACGTCCAGTTCAGGGAATTCCTTTGCGGCGAATTCGGATGCGGAATAGACTGACGCGCCAGCTTCCGATACTACTAACTTATTCATATTCATTTCAGGAAGCTGTTTGATGAGATCCATAGCCAGCTTGTCGGTTTCGCGGGATGCGGTGCCGTTACCAATGCTGATCAGTTCCACTTTGTGTTTTTTAGCCAGTTGGGCAAGTGTGGCAAGCGATCTGTCCCAGTCATTGCGCGGTGCGTGCGGGAAGATGGTAGCGGTATCCACCATCTTGCCGGTGACGTCCACAACAGCCACTTTAACACCGGTACGCAGACCAGGGTCCAGGCCGAGAATAGCCTTAGGTCCAGCAGGGGCGGCCAACAGCAAATCGTGCAGATTACGGGCGAATACCTTGATGGCTTCCAGTTCTGCGCTTTCTTTCAGGCGCATCATGAGTTCTACATCCAAGTGCAGGAAAATCTTGATGCGCCAGGTGTAGCGTACTGTTTCCAGCAGCCATTTGTCTGCAGGGCGCCCGGCATCGCGGATATTAAATTGCTGGGCAACCATGCGTTCACAGGTATTGGGTTGCATTCTGGCGTTTTCTTCCAGATCTTCCGGCAACAGCAAAGTGAGTTGCAGAATTTCTTCATTGCGGCCACGGAAAAGTGCCAAAGCACGGTGAGACGGAATGGCCTTGAGGGCTTCACTGTATTCGAAATAATCAGCGAATTTTGCACCGGCTTCTTCTTTGCCGGCAACGATGGCAGATTTCAGAATACCGTTTTCCCACATATATTCACGCAGCTTGCCTAACAAGGTGGCTTCTTCAGCAAACTTTTCCATCAGTATCTGGCGCGCGCCATCCAGCGCCGCTTTTGTATCTGCTACTCCTTTTTCTGCATCAATATAAGTTTGCGCGGTTTGTTCGGGATCCAGGGTGGGGTCTTCAAACAAGGCCAGAGCCAAAGGTTCTAACCCGGCTTCACGCGCAATCTGTGCCTTGGTGCGGCGTTTGGGTTTGTAGGGAAGATACAGGTCTTCCAGATCTGTCTTGGTAGCTGCGGTCTGTATGGATAGCTCCAGTTCAGGCGTGAGTTTCCCTTGGTCAGTAATGCTTTTGATGATCGTGGAACGGCGATCTTCCAGCTCACGCAGATAACCCAATCTTTCTTCAAGATTGCGCAATTGTGTGTCATCCAGGCCACCGGTCACTTCTTTACGGTAGCGGGAAATAAAAGGAACGGTCGCGCCCTCATCCAATAATTGAATGGCGGAAATGACTTGTTTCTCATGTGCTGAAATTTCTTCAGCAATGCGTTGTGTAATGGTTTTATTCATGCTTGGGTGATTTTGCTCAGAGACGATTTTGCGAAAAATGAAATCATACCATCAAGTCGGTTTTTAGATTATTCGGATTTTATTGCCCGCCTAAGACTTAATCCGGAATCTTTGACATGGAATTTTTTTGATGTAATACCAGAAACACTAGCTATATAGGGGGCTTCGGCTAGATTTGGATTTACCCTTTCAAGAGAGGGGTTGACGAAACGCAAAGGGTTTGAGGTAATAGAGGGCTATTTTGCAGAGGAATGTCACATGTCTAACGAATTATTGGATGCGGTAAAATCCGGTGATGTATCAAAAGTAAGCGGTTTGCTCTCAGGTGCCGATGTGAATATGCGTGATGCAGAAGGGGATACCCTGCTTATGATTGCGGCTAATTCTGGCAATCTGGCAATGGTCAAAGCGCTGTTGGCAGCAGGAGCCGATATCAAGGCAACAAACGAAGTGGGTTGGACCCCTTTGATGAAGGGGATCTATAACGCTGAACAGGATCGGGGCTTTCCGGATGTGGTGCAAGCGCTGATCGATGCTGGTTCGGATTTCGAACATCAGATTGTATACGGTACGCGTCCGCTAATGGTGGCTGCGGGTTACGGTGAAGCCGGTGTGGTAGAAGTATTGCTGAAAGCCGGTGCTGATCCCAAGGCTAAAAACGAAGGCGGCAGAACCGCTTTGATGATGGTGAAAGACAAGGATTATGTGGATGTAATCAATCTGATCCATGAAGCCGAGCTGGACTTGGAAAATGGTGAAGCAGGTTGCGGCACCAGAAATGCACCTAACGCGCAGGTAATTACTTTTTTGAAGCCGGAAAAGAAATAGTTTCACGCTAGAAAAACAGTTTTAACCGCAGAGGCGCGGAGGCGCAGAGGTTTTTCAAGACGTTGCACGAAAGTAATTCCTTGCCTCAATAATGAGTTGGTGCAAGGGTTGTTTTTTCTCAGCGCCTCCGCGCCTCAGCGGTTATCCAAATGCCTTTTATCAGCCTAACGAATGCTGCCGAGAGTTATTAAGACTTGTTAATCCCTTCCCATACCTTTTGTAATCGCTTTGCTGATACCGGATAAGGCGTCTTTAATTCCTGCGCGAATAGCGAAACCCTTAGTTCCTCAATCATCCAGCGAAATTGGGTGAGTTCAGCACCCGAGTTGCCAGCTTTGCGCTGTTTATCCAGCCGCGTTTGGTAAGCTTGCCAATGTTCTTTGACTGCAGCGCTATGGCGTGCATCATGTGCGGCAGCACCAGGATATTTTTCAATTCGGCGCAAAATGGCTTTGAGGTAACGAGGCAGGTGCTGCAACTGCTCCCATGGTGTGGCCGAAATGAAATTTTTATAAATGAGGTGGGCGAGCTGCTCCCGAATATCTGTCACCAAAGGCGGTGGGAGTTTGCCACCAAGTTTGGATTGGATGGCATGGTATTCGGTAAATATTTCCCCAGTGATGCGGCAGGCTCCCTGTGTCACAGCGGCTAGCCGGGTGCGGGCACGGTCTTTCTGGGCGATGAACTGTTTTTCGTTGCGGGGAAGCTCATCGTCGCCAATGAAAGCACGGTCCGTGATCGCAATCAGCAGATCTTCCCTGAGTTCGTCCGGGTTTTCAATGGTACGTGCCTGCATAGCCATTTGCGTAAAACCAGGCAGGCTCTTTTCAAGTTGCTTGATCTGCTCACGCAGTACCAGTCTGAGCAGCCGGCGCACACCTTCTCGCATGGCAGTATTGGCTGCTTCCTGTGTATCAAATAATCGGATTGAAACAATCCCACTTTCATCCGCCAGTGCGGGGTAGCCGGTCAGTTGCGTTTCGCCGCGCTTGAAAGTGATCACTTCCGGCAAATCACCAATGTCCCAAGTGGTGATATTTTCCCGTTCAAAATCCAGCGATGGGGCCCGTGCAAAAGTCACTTGCGCGGCTTGGCCCAGTTTTTCTCTCAGCGCAGCCAGGTTTCGTGCCATGCCCAGTTCCTGCTTGGCATCATCTACTACCAGGAAATTCATTTGAAGATGGGTGGGTATATCAGCACTGTTCCAACTGTCCGGTGGTACTTCAACACCGGTTTTTTTGAGAATGAATCGCCCAAGGGATTCTGTCAGCGGGCCGCTACCAAACGGTATATCAGTCAGAGCAGCTGTCACAAACTCGGGTACCGGTACGCAAGCCCGGCGTATTTGTTTAGGCAATCCCTTTATCAGGGAGGTGATTTTTTCTCGGATCATACCCGGCACCAGCCATTCGCAACGCGCTTCATTGACCTGATTCAGCAAATGCAGTGGTACAGTTAACGTGACACCATCTAAAGGATGACTCGGTTCAAATCGATAAGTCAATATGCAGGGAGTTTCGCCAATATTAAGTGTTTGTGGGAACAGTTCTACAGTCACCATTTCTGCACCATGGCACATCAGGTCTTCACGTGTCATAAACAGCAAACGTGGTTGTTCTTTCTCGGCTTCCCGCCGCCACTTATCGAAAGAAGAGCCGTTAAAGATGCCTTGTGGAATATGCTTATCAAAGAAAGCAAACATGCGTTCTTCATCTACCAGCACATCCTGGCGCCGTGATTTGTGCTCCAGTTCGCGAATTTCTTCCACCAGCTTGCGATTGTGTTCAAAAAACCGGGCCTTGCTATCGTAGTTGCCTTCTACTAGCGCTTGCCGGATAAACAGTCCCCGCGAAAGTTTAGGATCGATGGGGCCGTAATGTATACGTCTTTTCGGGCTCAGGGTAAGGCCGTACAGTGAGGTGCGTTCAAACGCCACTACCTGAGCGGGCGCCTTTTCCCAATGGGGGTCAAAGTAGTGGCGTTTGATCAGATGTTCGCCAACTGTTTCAACCCATTCCGGTTCGATTTTTGCAACGGTTCGTGCAAACAGTTTAGTGGTTTCAACTAGCTCGCCAGCTACGACCCACTTAGGATTTTTCTTGTGCAGGACGGAGCCGGGGAAAATATTGAACTTGATCTCACGGGTACCCTGATAGTGTCCTTCTTCCGCTTTGACGCCGATGTTCCCGAGCAAACCGGTTAATAGCGCACGGTGTATTTCTTCAAAAGCAGCGGGAATCTGATTTAACCGCATACCCATTTCTGCAATTTGGGTATGCAGCTGGCCGTGAATGTCACGCCACTCACGCATGCGGATCAGCGAAAGGAAGTTTTCGTGACACTGTTCCAGCAGTTTGCGATTGGATTTTTTATGCTTGAGCGCATCATCGTAAAAATCCCACAGTTTCAGAAAGCCCATAAAGTCCGAGCGTTCATCTGCAAATCGGCGGTGTCGTTCGTCTGCACGTCCTTGCGCTTCCATCGGCCGCAAGCGAGGGTCTTGAACAGACATGGCAGAGGCAATAATCAGTACTTCATTGAGGCAATTTTCTTTCTCGGCGGCAAGCAGCATGCGGCCAATTTTTGGGTCAATGGGCAGTTTCGCCAACTGTGTTCCGACTGCAGTGAGATTGCGTTCGGTATCCATTGCGTTGAGTTCTTGCAGAAGTTGATAACCGTCTGCAATCATGCGGGGTATGGGTGCTTCCAAAAAGGGGAAGGTATCTACTGTGCCTAACCGTAAACCTTGCATGCGCAAAATTGTCCCGGCCAGTGAAGTACGCAGAATTTCCGGGTCCGTGAAAGGCGCGCGCGCTTTAAAATCATCTTCGCCATACAAGCGCACACACACGCCCGCAGCTACCCGCCCGCACCGTCCAGAGCGCTGGTTGGCAGAAGCCTGTGATATTTTTTCAACCAGCAGTTGGTCTACCTTGTTGCGATAACTGTAGCGTTTTATTCTGGCATGGCCTGGGTCTATCACGTAACGGATACCGGGCACAGTGAGCGAAGTTTCTGCGACATTGGTCGCCAGGATAATACGCCGCGCACCGGATGGTTTGAAAATCTGTTCCTGTTCCTGAGCCGATTGTCGGGCAAACAGCGTGAGAATTTCCGTGTGTGCCGGGTGGTGTTTGCGCAGCGCTTCCGCAGTCTCGCGAATTTCCCGTTCACCCGGCAGAAAAATCAGAATATCCCCTTCTCGGCCCAGTCGGGATAATTCGTCAACCGCATCTAGAATGGCCTGTTCCTGATCTCGTTCCTGCTCATCTTCATCATCAGATCGAATAGGCCGATAACGCACTTCAACCGGATACAGGCGGCCCGATACTTCAATAATCGGCGCGTTACTGAAATGCTTGGCAAAGCGCTCAGTGTCGATAGTGGCTGATGTGATGACCAGTTTAAGATCAGGCCGTTTCGGTAATAATTGCTTGAAATAACCCAGCAGAAAATCAATATTGAGACTGCGCTCATGAGCCTCGTCGATAATGATCGTATCGTAGGCATTCAGGAAACGATCATTCTGAGTTTCAGCCAGCAAAATGCCGTCCGTCATGACTTTGATGAAGCTTTCTTGGCTGATTTTGTCAGTGAAACGCACTTTGTAGCCCACCGTCTGCCCAAGGGAAGAATTCAGCTCCACTGCAATGCGCGAAGCCACAGATCTCGCAGCAATCCGCCGAGGTTGGGTACAGCCAATCAAACCACCGACCCCCCGCCCGATTTCCAGACAAATTTTCGGAATTTGAGTAGTTTTTCCGGAACCGGTTTCACCTGCCACGATGACGACTTGATGATCCATAATCGCCCGTGCGATTTCGCTACGCTTTTCCGAAACGGGTAGTTCTTCCGGGAAGGTGGGGACAGGCAATGAAGCAACACGTTGCGCCCGCTTTTGTGCAGATAGCTGTATGGCAAGCACCAGCTTTTCCAGCAGGTTTTCGAAGGGTTTACCCGCGCTGGCAACAGAACGGATTTTGTCGAGTTGTCTGCGCAGAGGGTACTGGTCTGCACCCATGCAGGAGGGAATGTCTGCGGCCAGTTGCTGGAGTTGCTTTTGCACGGTTACGTCATGAATATTAAAGAATTTGGGATTATACACGGCATTTTGGATGCATCGCTCTATGCTTAAATGCAAAGTTTAAAATGATTATTTTCTAACAAATGTGATTATTTACAAGCCATGCGGCCATTCAATCTTGTAAATACGCTTCCCCTAAGTCCTAACTATCGAGATATGTGGCATCTGACATCTTGCAGACGATCACACAGCAAGCAGCAGCGGTAGTTTTGTTTTCGGATTGTGTTTGGCTCACCGGTTCGGACAAAACTGGGCATTGGATAGAGTCTATTTAACTGAATTATTGAATTTTTCAGGTGTAGGTTCCAACTTTGGATATCGACATTACCCATAGCTGTCGGTTGCCACCATCTCAAACTGACTCAGCAAGGGCATCGCTTAAATTCCTCAAAAACTCTGGGTAGCTGGGGAATGGGCAGCGAGCTATCCCATGGCGATCAAAAAATTCATGGAGTTTTTCCTTACCGAAGATATTTTCGGTGATTTGCATCGCCAGTAAGTCGCTATCGATTTCAATATTTTCCATACACGTTGGCGGTAGTTGGGTGAATTCCGTGTTCTGGCGCAGGCGCTGTTTGATTCGCGCCAGTTTAACGAAAGATTGGGAGCAAGCTACTTGCCGAACGTGACCACACTCGTGAGCGACGATCCAAGTAAAGTGAATATCTTCCTGTTCCACTATTCGTGCAGCCAACCATATGAGATGATCGTCGGGAGCATTATTAATTAGGTTCCAAATGTGATCAGGCACTTGCCCACGCGGCAATTGCTCCCCAGGCCTGCGATATAAACCAAAATCGTATTGGCCTCCTATTAAAGATTGAGTTAGATCTTGTTGTTCACGATCGATGACAATTAATCCCGGTAACGTATCAACTTCGGCAATCCTCAAGACTTCAATTACTAGCTCAGATTGTCGTTGTGTTGCTCTGTTTGAATAGGCAAAAAATTTCATGATCCGGGGCTAATAGTTAATCACTAGGCTGCAATACTTATATGTATAAAACTGGGGCAGTAAGCAACTGTATTCCTAAAAAATCAGAAACTACATCCCGTGCTTAGGTTTTTGAAATGGCTGTGGCGCTAAGTGCTGCATATCCTTGCCTGTTATTTTCCTCACCATTTCAGCCAGACCTCCAATAACATAGCTTAGAGGATTTTCTTCACAATACTTGGCTACAAAATTAAATCTGGAGTCCATATCTGATCCTGCAAAGAAATCGACATTCCCAGGTACTGATGCATTGATTCCCGCAACAAAACCTTGGATATACATTTTGTTAACGGTTGCTGCACCTTGACCTGTTTTTAATTCCTCGGTAAGTTGCCCACAACTCCCATCCCCCCAAGCTAAAAATTTCCCATGCTCGTCGTAGGCAAAAACATTGGTGGCGCTGCTCATAATCAATCCAAAAACAACCAGTAGGATGGAAAGTAAACGATTCTGCTTTGTAGGTGTCATTTAATATTATCTTCCATGGTAGCAAGCAATTTTCCCTGTTCACTTAACACAAGGAAGCTACAGATACAACAAGGAACAATTTATCAGCAAAAGCCATAATCTTCCAGTAGAGAAAGTTTCTGGTTCAAGTGCTGATTGTGGAGCCAGCTAGAACCAGAAGTAACTCGTCTCTTTTTGGTACGAACGTAAACTTCATTGCATTCATTTTGTTACCTAAAAATGGGCAATTACCAGTTTCTAGAATTGGCATATTGCTGCCTGTTGGTGTAGAAGGTAATCAATATGATTTAAGCAAGAAATTTAGTGGTTGCTTGAGTCTTGCTTTGTGGCTGAGGGTTCAATAAAATAAATCTATGAATCACAGATAACCTGAATTCGTCATTTCTAAACTTTCTATTTGTTCCGAATATACCGTTCATCATCAAACGTGCTGACCCACTGAGGGCGAAACACCACCATCAGCGTCATGATCATGCCTGTAGACATTGCTTCGGACCAACTCATGAGGATGTAATAGGGCAGATATTGTGAATAGAGATATTTCAGGCTATAGGCATCCCCTGCTGCCAGCAGCCAGGTAGAAGCAAGGCCTGTGGCAGTCACTGCGAAAGCGCCGCCAATAAAGGCGTTAATGAAAATATAAATGAAAAAATGGTTGGGTAATTTTTGGTCCACTATTCTGAACAGGGTGTAACTTAACCATACCGGTAAGAAAATCATGATCAGAGCATTAAGCGAAAAGGCTTCCCATCCGCCTAAGCCGGTAAGTGTTACGCCGGCTAATACAATTAATAATCCAAAAATAGCCAGCTGCGGCCCGAACATGAGGGTGAAAGCGGTTGCGCCTAATAAATGAAAATTCAAGCCCGGTTTGATCCCGGCTTTGATGCTCCAGATGGTCATTAAGGCAACACACGCTCCTAACCAAAGATTATGATTGGCAGGGATTTTTAAGCGTTGCCATGGGGTGGCAGGCACGGTTTTGATCAGCAGGATGGCGAGTAGCGCATGTCCGAACCAATACCACTGGGCAGGTAATAGATTGTCTGATAAATTCATTAGCTTATTTTACGCTATACTCTTCTGATTTTTAATGCCTGAAAAGCAATTTGTTCGTAGCAGAGAAACAACATTTCAAATAATTATTCCGTGGTGGAATGTTTTCTATGTTTTTCTGTTGCGAAAGCGTGTTTTTGAGTAAGCATCGTTTTAGTTAAACTGGATTAAGAATGAAGGGGTTATTGTGCGTTTAGTACTGTTTGATTTGGATAATACACTCCTGGCAGGAGACAGTGATTTTGAGTGGGCGCAATTTTTGATTGAACAGGGCGTGCTCGACCGTGAAGTGTATGAAGCCCGTAATCTGGCGTTTTACGAACAATATAAGGCCGGTACGCTGGATATTCACGAATTTCTGAATTTTCAGCTGAAGCCGCTTGCACGTCATTCCCGCCGCCAGTTGGATGCGTGGCATGAACAATTCATGCAGGAGAAAATTCTGCCTATCGTTGCCCCTAAGGCTAGGGAACTGGTTGCCCATCATGCTCAAGACGCAGATTTGATGGCGATTATTACAGCGACCAATAGTTTTGTAACGGCGCCTATTGCCAAAGCCTTTGGTATTTTTCATCTGATTGCAACTGAACCCGAACAGAAAAATGGGGAGTTCACCGGCGAGGTTTTTGGTACGCCTAGCTTCCGGGAAGGAAAAATCACCCGACTGGATGAATGGCTAAAACTGAAAGGGCTAACCTGGTCTTCAATCACTGAAAGCTGGTTTTATAGCGATTCTCTGAATGACTTGCCGCTGTTGCAACGTGTTACCAACCCGGTAGCTGTTGACCCTGACGACACCCTGCGTGACTATGCCGAGAAACAAGGGTGGCCAGTAATCAGCCTGCGCTAAAATTGCTGTGAAATCACAAATCTGAGATTACATGCCGCGTTTTATACTCCTACTGTTGTTGGTTGTGTTTGCCTTGGCAAGTATTGTCTCGGGCATGCTCATGGGGAGCGCTAATCTCCCCTTTGCAAAAGTAATCGAATCCTTGTTGGGGAATGCTTCCGGGCTGGATGCGCAAATTGTGCTCCAGTTACGTTTGCCACGAGTGTTAAGTGCCTTTGCCTGCGGTGGATTGCTGGCTGTTGCAGGTGCATTGCTGCAAGTGTTATTGCGTAACCCGCTGGCTGATCCCTATATTCTGGGTATTTCCGGCGGTGCGGCAGTGGCTGCTTTGGGCGGAATGTTGCTGGGGCTGTCTTGGGGTGGGGTTAATCTGCTCGCGCTGACAGGCGCATTGGCAGCGATCGGCTTGGTATTCGGATTGAGTTACGGCGACGGATTTTGGGATATGCGGCGCTTGTTGCTGACAGGGGTTGTGTTATCAGCCGGATTTGGTGCGTTGATCAGTTTAATGCTGGTGCTGGCGCCAACGGCGCAGGTTCAAGGTATGTTGTTCTGGTTGATGGGAGATTTGTCTCATGCGCAAAATCCTGCTGTCGTGTGGGGAACGATGGTGTTTGTGTCAGGCTTTTCCCTTTGGCAAGCACAGAGTTTGAATATTCTCAGTCTGGGCGAAATCAAGGCAAAGACGTTGGGTGTATCTGTGGTGCCATTGCAAATCGGTATTTACTTTCTGGCAGCTGTTGCGACATCTGCTGCCGTAATGGAGGCGGGTGCCATTGGCTTTGTTGGCTTGGTGATACCCCATATGGTGCGTTTGTTAGGGATTTCTGATTATCGATGGTTGATTCCCATGGCGCTTCTGCTGGGGGGCGGGTTTTTGACGGTTGCGGATACCCTGGCAAGAACCATCGTAGCGCCCGGCCAACTGCCGGTAGGTGTACTGACTGCGTTATTGGGCGTGCCCGTACTACTCATGCTGCTTAGAAAAATCCGATGACACTTTCTGCAGAAAATCTCACGCTGGGTTACTCCGGAAAATCGTTGTACCAGAACCTGAATGTTACCATGCTGCCTGGTGAATGCTGGGGGATTCTGGGAAGAAACGGCTGCGGTAAAAGCACCTTGCTGCATGCTTTGGGTGGGTTGATCAAGCCACTTTCCGGTAGTGTCTCTATTCAGGGTAATCCAGTTGCATCGTTGCCCAGGATTACATTGGCGCAGACCATGGGCTTATTGTTGCAGGAAGAATCCAGTCTGTTTTCTGGCACAGTTTTAGATTATGTCCGGTTTGGCCGATTTCCTCATAATGGCTCCCTGGCAGGCAGGGATGAATTGGGTGAGGCACTTGTGCAAAATGCTCTGGAACAGATGGAGTTGAATGCCCTGGCTTTACGGTTGGTTGGTACGCTTTCCGGTGGTGAGCGGCAACGTGTGCGTATCGCAATGCTTTTGGCTCAATCCCCGGTGATATATGGTCTGGATGAACCGCTATTGCATCTGGATATCTGCCATCAGGCGACTGCCATGAAGCTATTGCGTGATCTTGCTGCAACACAGCGCAAAACAGTCGTGATGGTATTGCATGATACGCTTTGGGCAAGTCGATATTGCGATAATGTATTGTTGTTATATGAAAATGGCAACGCATTGAGTGGGGCAGCAAAAGATTTGTTGAGCAAGGATAACCTGGAAGAATTGTACGGGTGTAAGATGCAAGCATTAATAATCGATAAAGAAGTCCACTATGTGCCATATTGAGGCGATCTTAGCAAATTCGGGTTATTCCTTTGGCACTCATGGATGTGCGAGCTCTGTTGGGAAAGCTTGATTCACGGGCATGGCAGTGTAAATTGATTTGTGTCTATGAACAGTTTGGTCGAAATTGAATCAGGAAAGTTTGATGGCTTTTAAAATCCCTTTGCCGCACACATTGCACATGCGCATCATGCTGGCGATTGCAGCCCTGCAGTTCATTGTAGTGGGGTTGTTCAGTGTTTATATGATCGTGCAATTGGTGGGAAATGAAGTCACCAACCGCCAGGTGCTGGGCCATAAAATTATTATTCTGACTGCCCCTGCCGTTGAGCGCATGGTGATCGAGCAGGATAAATCCGGACTGGTTGCTTACCTGAATCGACTGTATAGCGATTCAGCGCTGTCAGATATCAAAGTAAAGGATGCACAAGGGAAGGTAATGTTTTCCCGGGAAAAACCACCTGTCGCGTTGCATCCAGTTGCAGGTTGGCTCAATTTATCCAATCTGGATGCTCAGGTCAGTACAGCATTACGGGATGGTGATCACTATGCCGGGCTGCTTAACATTGTCCTTTCAAATTACGAAATTAATAATAATATCAGTATCCTGTTGCATAACGTGCTGTATCTTTTTCTGATTTTGTTGGCCATAGATTTACTGGCGTCTGAGTTGCTGGTCAAATACCTTGTGTCGCCTTTGGGTTCGTTGACGCTGATGGCGCAGGATTTATCTCGCGGGACGCTTGATGGTGTAACAAAACCTTCGGCACGGGCTTCTGTTGAAGTAAAACACCTGACCAATGCGTTTGTCGATAGCGCCAAAATCATGCGTAAGCAAATTCATGAACTGGAGCAAACACGCAGCCAACTGGCGCAAAATGAATTGCGGCTGCGTAACCTTGTGAACAACATGCAGGAAGTGCTGCTGGAACTGGATAAGGGCGGTCGCATCCAGTTTCTGAATCCAATCTGGGAAACCCTGACGGGTTACACGACCGCTTTTTCACTGACAAAACCCTTTTCATTTTTTCTTGTTCAGGAATCGCAGCAACAGTATTTTGAACAAGGAAATCTGGCGCATATTGCGCTCAATGATTTGCAACTGGAACTGAGAGCGGAAAACGGTGCATCGGTATGGCTTCAGATGAATACCACTCTCCAATTTGACAATGCCGGTGAATTTAGTGGCTCCATCAGCACATTGGTGGATATCACTGAAAATTTAAGGCTACAGAAATTGCAGCAAGAACATGAGCAAAATCTCTATAAGCTGGCCATTACAGATCCTTTGACAGGCGTATATAACCGGCGATATTTTGATGAAATTCTGGATAAGCTCATCGAGTCCAGCTTGCGCAATCAGCAGCAAATGGCATTGCTTGTCATTGATATAGACGGTTTCAAGTTCATTAATGATACCTATGGCCATCCTGTCGGGGACGCAGTGCTGAAGGCATTATCAAGTACACTGCATAGCCTCGATTATGCTGGCGTGGAAGTGGCAAGACTGGCCGGTGATGAATTTGCAGTGATTTTGCAAGACGTGACAGAGGAGCAGGCAAATAACATTGCCAATGAGATTCATAATCGCATCGGAAAAATCGTGATAGATATGGCTGTAGGTCAGCTTCGTATACAGTCTTCAATGGGCGTTGCGTTAGCACCTAAGCATGGTAAAACACCTCAGTCACTCATCAGTGCGGCAGATGTGGCGCTCTATCACGCCAAGAAAAGCGGCCGTAATCGGGTTGATACGCTCTCCAAGGATATGGGCGAAGCCATTATGGATATTTTCTCCCGAGGATTCGAACTGCGAAATGCCGTGTCTGCAGGGATGTTAACGCCCTTTATTCAGCCCATTGTTGAACTAAAAACTGGCGAAGTGTTTGCGTATGAAGTGCTGACACGCCTCAAACGCAACGAGGAGTATATCGCTGCGGATGTATTTGTATTGATGGCTGAAGATCTGGGACTGATTCGTGAAATGGATTTGTTCATTATCAAGCAGGCATTAAAACAAGTGCCAAAGCATACACATTTATTTCTGAATATCAGCTTGTGTTCTTTTTATAACCCGGAATTTAGTCATGATCTGCGCAACATCTTGCTGTCACCTGATGTGCTAGGTCGCAATATCACCATTGAGTTTACAGAACGCCAAACAACTTCATTCACAGAAAGCTTCATGCAGTATTTTAACGAGTTGCGCGATGCTGGCTGCAAGTTGGCGCTGGATGATTTCGGTGTCGGTTATTCTTCATATGGTTATATGCGGCAACTACGCCCGGATTTTGTGAAAATTGATGGTAGCTTCGTGCAGCAGGTCACCACCAATCAAGAAGATGCCAAGATAGTGGAACAAATTATCGAGCTTTCCAAAATTTTCGGCGCATTGTCAGTTGCAGAGCACGTAGAGAATGAAGAAACCTGTCAGCGTTTGATACAACTGGGGGTAAAGTACGGGCAAGGGTATTATTTTGGGCGGCCTAAAGCGATTCCGGAATATGTTTTTGATGAAGATCTACGGTTAAAGGCGTAACGGCCTTTAACCACGGAATTTATCTATTTCACTAGTTGAAATACAAGCGTTTACTGGTTCTCCCCGAGAAATCAGTCCTGCTTATTGGTGGGCTTTTTGCTGGATTGCCTCACCTGCCTCTTCGATTTTTTCTCCGACTTTACCTGCCGCTTCCTCCAATTTCTCACCGGCTTTTTGAGTGGTTTCTTCCAGTTTTTGTTCGGTTTGTCCGGTTAATTTATCAGTCGCGTGTTCTACACTGTCTTTTACCTGCTCAGCTGCCTGGTCGATTTTGGCGCCAGCTTGTTCTGCAGGTCCCTAATTTTTCTGGCAGCCAACAGCGGTGAGTCCGACAATGCCGGCTGCTATAAGTGGAATGATTGCTCTGTAATTGAAGCGCATAACTTTTTTCTCCCTTGAAATTTGATAATGAAGACGTAAATGTCGACAGTCTCGTTGCTGTTGATCAGTGTCTTCTTCGTTCTGATGGTAATGAAAGCACCACGATTTGCCGAATTTATCAGCATTCAGCGAATCGTGATTAATGTGAAGTTTTTATCCTTTGCGCTCAAGTTTGTTGACCACCTTTTTGACACCCGCCACGCTGGCAGCAATCTGTTCGGCGCTTTGCAGTTGTATCTCACTGTTGACAGTACCGCTCAGGATTACCTGGCCCTGGCTGGTTTCTACTTGTACATCAAGGCCGTTGGTAATGGCATTGCGCATAAGTTCTCCCTTTACTTTTGCAGTAATGGCATTATCGTCAACATTGTTTTCCGCAGACAACTTCGGAGTCATGGCATCGGCTTCAGTTGTATCGGTTTGTGCATAGGCCGCAGGATTAAAAGCTGATGTAAATATCGCTGCTAACATACTCATTTTTAATACGCGTAGATTGCTTTTCATACTAATACATCTCCTAAGTTTTACGTTTGTTTGAGCTTTATGTAACCAGGCTTCAGACCGGTAGCTTGTTAGATCATTATCGATATCGCTGAGAATTTGATTCATTTGCAGCGATTGCGAAGCCCAAGGATGGCCTTTCTGGTATGCGATCCAGAAAGGCCCCGACAGCTTCCGCGGAAAATTGAAAGGGGTAGAAGTCGTCGGCAGTTTGATAAGTAGCAAGACGTGTGCCAGATATTGTTTTATTATTTAAAACAATATGTTGAAGTTATCCTGTATAGAAATGGCGGTAAAAAATGTCGCCTGAAAGCGACATGGCAAAATGAAAATTTGTTTAACTTATTGAATAATATTGATTTTTATTAGATATAAATAGCGACATGGGTTGAGATTTTTATTGCGAAAATCACTTTTATGGGGTGTTTGCTATTGCTGGTACACATTTTTCAGTTGATACGGTCGTCAAGATAGATGGTTAAAGGCGTAAATGGTTTTTGCCGTGTATAATGCCCCAATGCCTTTGAAAAAGGCCAACTATGTACAACCGTGTTCCCCCGGAAAATTTACTTTGGCAAGTTTTACAACTCACAATTTTTTGCTTCTATCCATGTCGCTCAGCCTCCAATGATCCGAAAATTTATCAATCGCGTCCTGAATAAAGACAAAGCGACAACTGCGGCGAAAATCCTCCCGTTTAAAGAACATCAAATTTCTCGTGAGCAGCTATCTTTCTGCGCGCTTAAAGTGACGGATGGTTTGCAGTCTGCTGGTTTCTCTGCTTTTGTTGTTGGTGGCGCGGTGCGAGATCTGTTAATGGGTACGCGACCCAAAGATTTTGACGTTGCCACCAATGCCACACCTGAGCAGGTGCAGGCACTCTTTAGACGTTCTCGCATTATTGGCCGGCGCTTTCGCATTGTGCATGTCATGTGTGGAAGTGAGACGATTGAGGTTTCTACTTTTCGCGCCGCACCCTCAGAAGAAGATGGTCGCAAGTCTGACGAAAATGGCCGGATTTTGCGAGATAACGTATTTGGCTGTCAGGAAGATGACGCCGTCCGGCGCGACTTTACAATCAATGCGCTCTATTATAATCCGGCAACCCAGGAAATATGGGATACGCAGAACGGGGTACGTGACCTAAAGCACAAAACACTACGCATTATTGGTGATCCGGAACAACGTTATCGCGAAGACCCCGTGCGCATGTTACGCGCAGTGCGATTTGCCGCGAAACTGGATTTTCATATAGACGAGCGTACCCGCGCCCCTGTCGCTGAACTGGCCAATTTGCTTGAGAATGTGCCATCTTCCCGTTTGTTCGACGAAATGCTCAAGCTGCTGCTTTCCGGACATGCTTTGCGCGCAGTGCATCAGTTACGTGCCGAGGGCTTGCATCATGGACTGCTTCCATTGCTGGATGTCGTGCTGGAACAGCCTATGGGAGAGCGTTTTATCACCCTGGCGTTAAAAAACACCGACGAACGAGTCAAAATCGGCAAAACAGTATCACCAGGTTTTCTGTTTGCCACGCTGCTTTGGCACGAAGTGTTGGCTGCCTGGCAAGCTTATCAGGCCAAAGAAGCAAAGCCTGTTCCGGCTTTGCAATTGGCCATGGACGATGTGATGCGTGCACAAGAGCAACGACTAGCTATTCCACGCCGTTTTGACGCAAATATGAAAGAAATATGGGGAATGCAGCCCCGCTTTGAACAACGCTCTGGTGGTCGGCCTTTCCGGTTATTAAGCCACCCTCGGTTCCGTGCGGGATATGATTTTCTGCTGTTGCGTTGCGAAAGTGGCGAAGCGACGTTGGAGTTGGGAAAATGGTGGGAGAAATTCCAGTCGGCGACAGAACATGAAAGAAGCGATATGCTGATAGCTGATACCGTTCCCAAGAAAAAGCGTCGTCGCCGCAAAAACAGTGCGCAATCAGTTGCCGATGTGCCTTCATCCAATCAAGATCAGGTAGATTAAGTTTTTATGAAGTGCTTCTCTTCAAGTAAACCTTGTCGGGCTTTTATCGCTCTGGGTAGTAATTTAGGGAATTCCAAAGAAGAGGTGTTGCAGGCATTCGATGCGCTGGGCGCGTTACCGGAAACAAGAATGGTTGCAAGATCTTCACTGTATTTGACTGCCCCCGTAGGCTTTCTGGATCAACCGGTTTTTATTAATGCGGTAGCGGAAGTTGAAACCAGCCTCCAGCCTCATGCTTTGCTTGACGCATTGCTTGAGCTGGAACACCAGCATGGTCGCGTGCGGGATGTATTGAATGGTCCACGCACACTGGATTTAGACATATTGCTGTATGATGGATTGCAGTGCCATGAACATGGTTTAACCTTGCCGCATCCCAGAATGCATGAGCGCGCGTTTGTATTAAAACCACTATTGGAAATTTTCCCTGAATGCTTCATTATTGGGCGTGGGCAGGCATCACAGTTTATGGAAGACTGTGACGAGCAGGAAATTGAGCAGGTCACGGATAATTAGCACGCATGATATTAAATCGGTATCGATACGTAGTTGTGGAAGGCCCGATAGGTGCCGGAAAAACCAGTCTGGCCAAGTGTCTGGCTGATCGTTTTCGTGCAGAAACCCTGCTGGAAAATGCAGACGAAAACCCTTTTTTGCCCAAGTTTTATCATGATGCGCAGCGTTATGCGTTATCAACACAATTATTTTTCCTGTTTCAGCGTTCAAACATGGTGCGCGATATGGCACAAATGGACATGTTTAATCAGGTAACCGTTTCAGATTTTATTCTGGATAAAGATCTGTTGTTTGCACGGCTTAACCTGAATGATGACGAATTTCAGTTGTATCAGCAGATTTATAGTCACCTGCAACCGCAAACAGTTAAGCCGGATCTGGTAATCTATCTTCAGGCGCCTGTCAGTGTGCTGGTTGAACGGGTAAGGCGGCGTGGAGTGCAGTATGAGCGCCAAATTTCCGAAACCTATCTGAGTGATTTGGCAGAGAGTTACAGCCGGTTTTTTTATCAATATGAATCCTCACCCTTGCTGATTGTAAATAGTGAGAATCTGAATTTTGTGGAAGATAAGCAGGATTTTGAATTGCTGCTGACTCGTATGGGTGAAATGCGCGGGCAACGGGAATTTTTTAATCGTGCAGTTTGAACTTTAAGCTCAGCACTTGTCCTGGCTGTGCTGAGCCAAAAAATGCAAGATCACTCACCTCATCTCGTTCCATAGTAATATCTGAGTTAAAATAAACTGTGAAAATTAAATTGCGCGAGTTGCTTTGAAAATTACGCTTACAACCCTGAAAAAAATGATGAGTGCTGGCGAGAAAATCGCTGTGCTCACTTGCTACGATGCCAGTTTTTCTTCGCTGCTGGAGAATGCCGGGGTAGAAGTGTTGCTGGTTGGTGATTCTCTGGGTATGGTGCTGCAAGGGCATGATTCCACACTGCCGGTTAGCATGGAAAACATCATTTACCACACGCAATGTGTCGCGCGTGGAGCAAATCAGGCGTTTATTGTCGCAGACATGCCATTTGGCAGTTATCAGGAAAGTCCTGCGCAGGCGATGCGCAATGCTGCTTTCCTGATGGCTGCTGGTGCCCACATGGTAAAGCTGGAAGGTGGCCAGGTGATGCTGGAAACTGTGGCGTTTCTGACTAGCCGCGGCATTCCTGTTTGCGGTCATCTGGGGCTGCTGCCTCAGTCTGTGAATCAACTCGGTGGCTATAAAGTACAAGGCAAGGATGAAGCGCAATCAGTTCGCTTGAAAACCGATGCAGCTGCACTGGAGCAAGCAGGCGCAAGCATGATAGTGCTGGAAGCTATTCCGGCTGTTTTGGCGCAACAAATTACAGAAACGCTTCAAATTCCTACCATCGGTATTGGCGCAGGCGCTGATTGTTCCGGGCAAGTGTTGGTGTTGCATGACTTGCTAGGTGTTTTTCCAGGTAAAACGCCTAAATTCGCCAAGAACTTTTTGCAGGGCTCCTCAAGTATTCAGGACGCGGTTGAACGCTATGTTAAAGCAGTTAAAAGTGCAGATTTCCCTTCTGTAGAGCATAGTTTTTAGCATACGGCAATTACAGCAGTCACTCATCGTTTATGGAAATTATCTCAAAAATTCCTGTTCTGCAAGAAAGGTTGCAGCCAGAAACTGACATAGCTTTTGTGCCGACAATGGGCAATTTGCATGAAGGGCATTTAGCTTTGATGGCACTGGCCAAAAAGCGCAGTAAATGTGTTGTGGCGAGTATTTTTGTCAACCCCATGCAATTTGGCCCGCAAGAAGATCTTGCCAAATATCCGCGCACGCTGGCTGAAGACTGCCACAAGTTGCAGGCGGCTGGCGTTGATGTGGTTTTTACGCCAACTGAACAGACACTCTATCCCGAACCACAACAAGTATTGGTTGAACCGCCGCCCATTGCCAATGAATTATGCGGTGCCTACCGTCCCGGGCATTTTCGAGGGGTGGCTACCGTTGTGTTGAAACTGTTTAATATTGTGACCCCATCTGTAGCGGTATTTGGAAAAAAAGATTACCAGCAGCTGCATGTTATCCGCTCTATGGTCAGACAGTTAAATATACCGGTGGAGGTGGTTGCCGGTGAAACCATGCGAGCAGCAGACGGATTAGCGCTCAGTTCTCGTAATGGCTTTCTAAGTGAAACTCAACGGGATGAAGCCGTTCGGTTATTCAGGAATCTGGAATTTATCATGCATGCTTTGGTTTCTGGGAGTCGTGACTTTGCATTTCTGGAAAACAATGCGAAAGCCGAGCTGGAAAAATATGGCTGGCGTGTGGACTATTTTTCTATTCGTCATCAGCATTCACTTTCCCCTGCTCAGGTAGCAGATACTGATTTAGTCATTCTTGCTGCATGCTGGCTTGGTGGGACCCGCCTGATTGATAATCTGGAAGTATTTTTACCCGCCTAATGGGTAAGGTTGAAATTTGCTAAAGGTTCCGGAATATGGATGCCATAACCTTGGGCGAAGTCGACGCCGATGCTTTCCAGTTCGTCGAAAATAGCATTGTTCTCAACAAACTCAGCGACTGTTTTAATCCCCATGACATGGCCGATTCGATTGATTGAATCAACCATTGCAAGGTCCACCATATCGTGCGTGATGTTTTTTATGAAGGCACCATCGATTTTCAGGAAATCCACATCAAGATTCTTCAAGTAACTGTATGAAGACATTCCACTGCCAAAATCATCCAGTGAAAACTTACAACCCAAACCCTTGAGCGTAGAAATAAAACGTACAGCATTGCTGAGGTTAGCGATAGCGGATGTTTCTGTGATTTCAAATCCAATGGTGCCGCGTGGGATACTAATTTGTTTTAACTGATCTATCACGAACCCCAAAAAGCGCTTGTCACCTAAAGACTGCCCCGAAAGATTAATTGAAAAAATGGAATGTTCACTGATTTCTGCAGCGTGATCTGCTAGCCATTCAAACATGGCTTGAACTACCCAACGGTCAATATTTGGCATCAAATGGTAACGCTCTGCAGCAGGAATGAAAGCGCCGGGCGCAACAATTTGGCCATCTTCATTTATCATTCGTAGCAAAATTTCATAATGCGAATGAGGTTGTAGTTTTCGATCAGTAGCAATGATTTTTTGATAATAGAGCTGGAAGCGGTTTGCATTCAATGCCTGAGTAATTTTTTTAATGGAAAGTTTTTCACCATTGGTATTGTCGGCCAAATGCTCAGGCTGAAATACCTGAATCTGGTTACGTCCTTCGCTTTTTGCTTTGTAACAGGCGGTATCTGCCGAGGTCATAATGTCCACGGAATTTTCACTTTCCGAGCCAAAGGGAACGGCACCGATACTGACGCCTACGTCGAATATTTTACCTTCCCAAATAAACTTGAAAGAAGCAATCAGCTGGCGAATATTTTCAGCAATGGTGAGCGCATGATCAAGTTGGCAGCTGGCCAGCAGTATTCCGAATTCGTCCCCACCGAGGCGCGCTAATGTGTCGTTTTCTCTTATTCTGGATTCAAGCATGCGCGACAATTGTCGCAAACATTCATCGCCAGCAATATGGCCACATGTGTCATTGATTAATTTGAACTTATCCAAATCCAGAAATAACAATACGTGGCGTCTATTATTGTTTTTTGCCTGATCCAGTAAGATTGATAAAACCCGTTCAAATTCGAGGCGATTTGCTAACCCTGTTAAAGGATCATGGCTGGCTTGCCAGGAAAGTTGCTGGGTCAGGTTTCGTGCTTCAGATACATCGTTAAACACCAATACAGCGCCAATTGTTTCCCCTTCTTTATTGCGAATGGGGGCAGAAGAATCTTCAATGGCAAACTCCTGGCCATCCTGCCGGATTAATGTGCGTTCCTCAAGATTGGCTGTGGGACCTTCCAGTTGGTCCAGTAATAATGAAGGGTCGATTGGCAGCCTGGTGGTAGCATCAATAATGTTGTAAACAGCTGAAATGTGTTGATTCGTTGCATTTGTTGCTTTCCATCCGGTTAACCGTTCAGCGACAGGGTTGATGTAAGTAACCTCACCGTTTTTATCTGTCGTGATTACGCCATCTGCAATGGAATGTAAGGTGACTTCTGCAAACTCTTTTTCAGTGAACAAAGCATTTTCGATACTGGCTATGCGACGTATAACGAAAAGCGCAATGAAAGCGCCGGTAATTAATGCCGCAATAACCAGCAGAAACATGATCAGGTAAGTGAAGTGGTTGGCTTGATTTGCTACGTCAATTGCGGACTTTGCTTTATTCGTTTGTAAATCGACAAATTTGTTGTAGGCCTGGATTACGAAATGTTGCTCTTGAATTGTTTCGTTGAGCATTGTTTTTTGCGCTTCTGCAATGTTGTCATTGCCTATAAGGGTGGCAACCTGATTTTGGGATGCGGAAGCGGTACGTACGGACCGTTGCATTTCTGCAAAGCGCGCTTTTTCTTCCTCATCCAGGTTAAGAGCTTCAAATTGCTCTCGTAGCGCAATAAAATCAGAAGCCAGTTCCCTGAATTTTGACAAGGCCTGATCCCTTTGGAAGGGGTCGTCGTAGGATATTGCCATGAATAGATTCAGTGATCGTTCTCTGGCAATGTTTCGCATGGAAGTAACCACGGAAAGCTTGAAATTTTGTTCATTGATTGTTTGTTCAAGACGGCTATTATTGTTTGCCATACTGGTTAAACCAACGGCAGCCAAAATAAGCATAACCACAAGTAAAAGGGTAAAGCCTATTGCAACAATGGATTTTAAGTCCCAATAAATGGATTTCGTTATTTTGTTTATTAAGTCGGTCATTATAGTTCTGACACCAGTGAATTCATTCTAATGGTGTGTATTTATAATTGTATAACAATGATATTACAGTAGAAAAATGGACTGCGTGCTTTTTTTTGCCATGACAGAAAATGGTAAAAGTTGGCGGCAAGTGGTTTTTTTGAAGGCAGGAATTTTGGTTTGTGTTTTTTGGTGATTGTTTTTAAAAGAAAAAATTACGTAATTGTTTCAAAATTGATCAGGCGGTATAATAATTGCCCTTTATACAGCTTCGCAATAAATATCCTATGCAAAGAACTATGCTGAAGTCCAAGCTGCATCGTGTACATGTGACGCATTCTGAATTGCATTACGAGGGATCGTGTGCGATCGACGAAACATTGCTGGAAGCTGCAGATATACGCGAATATCAGCAGATTGATATCTATAATGTGACGAATGGTGAACGCTTCACCACGTATGCCATTCGTGCTCAGCGGGACTCAGGTATCATTTCAGTCAATGGTGCTGCTGCGCATAAGGCGAATCCAGATGATATTCTGATTATTACTACCTATGCGGTATACAATGAATTGGAGCTGCAAAAATTTCATCCGCAGCTTGTTTACGTGGATGAAAAAAACTGTATTGTGAACACGCGCCAGGAGATTCCTGTACAGGTTGCCTGATTTTTCTCGTAGGAAGCTTTCAGTTAAATTGAAATCATAAAAAAAGCAGCCAGATCTGGCTGCTTTTTTTATGATTTTCTTGGTGCGGGAGGGGGCACCACAAGCAATCTGAAACGTAATATATATAAAGGTTTCATTGGCCTTGTTTAATTTTATACCCCTATTTATACCCCCATTCGCATGCTGCTTGACACTGTTTATTGAACCGATTAAATATAAATTTCACTCATTATGTTTTCTACTGCTATCTACTATAGATAAAGCGTTCAATCAAAATCAGCCATTACTTACCTTTTAAAATGGTTGTTGACTCAACTCTAGCTTGAAGGAAAGCAACCATTCATTTTATGGTATCTAACACATTGTAGTAAAAGATAATTTTATAGCTGACCTATCAATAAGTTAAATGACTGACTTGTCCGTTAAATGCCGTATAAAACGGACTTGAAAGGGTAATCGCTATTAAAGTATTGGCTGTGCACTAGCTTTAAAAATCCGTGCTATCGTTGCAAACTGGGTCAGGCAAATTCGGAGAGAGATGCATGCGTAATTTAAAATTCACTGTGGCATTGTTTACAACCTTAACTCTTTTTGGTTGTGAATCCCTGCACCATTTTACAATTAACCCTAGAGAGCCAGGTGCATCTGGTCAGGGAGTTGCATATGGATTCAAAAAAACAGTGGAAATTTCGCTGAATGGAAACACCTACTCGGGCACTTTTGTATTGGATGCCGGTAGAGTTAAAACTTATATATCCAATTCAACTGCTACATTAAATACAAATGCAAGTGCAACTTCTGGAAATAACACAGTTTATGGAACAGGTTTTGGACAAGCGTATGGCACCACTGTTGGAAATACATTTGAACAAGGCTCGGGTAATGGAAGGCTGCTAGCAACAAATGCAAAAGGCGATGCTATACGTTGTGAATTTACAGTTAATCTTTCCCGTCATGGTACTGGTTTGGGTGTCTGCCAAGATAATGCAGGGAAGCAATATGATATGGTTGTATTGGATTAACCAGTGAATGGATTTGAAACTATCGCCTTTCCCTGATTCGTTTGAATGCTGGTCATTTAGCACCCTTAATAAGTATGTCCGAGCGTTCGCGTTGCATTCATTATTTCCAGCAATGCCGCTTTATATACAACTTTCGCTTTTCAATTTGCATGGTTAAAATAACGAACCCTACACAGGATAGGGTTTGATGTTTTATTGATGACTGAACCCTATAGGGTTTGTCCTTTACCTTTGCTAATCATTATTTGTGTAAACGTTCGGTTATCTCTTTTTCTTGCTGGTTTGATACCTAAAAGTTCAGCAAATGGGAAAGGGTCTTGATGAACTAAATCACGAACAAGAGGCCAACAAGCGGAAAGCATCACAGAATCATTCTTTAGATGATTCAAGATAGCTTGCTCTGTGTCTGTTTTGGCAAAACCCAATAGTTTTCGGTTTGGTTTTCTTAATCCATGCTTACTAGCAACGTGGATATAGAAGCTATCTTGTAACGCTCTGAGGTGTTTTCTATTTCCAACCATATCCGAGCCTATCATGCGGCCATTTTCTAGCGGTAGAATCAATGCGTGTGCGTGTGGTGCAGCTTCATCAAGGTGAACATCGAATGACAAGATAACGCCGCCAAAGTGTTTGCAAGTCCAGGTCATGCAATCATAGAAAAATTGACGTGTATCTTCTTGATGCTTGGCAGGGGGTAGCGAAAAGATTATTTCAATTCCTTGAACAGCATCCTTTCGCAACTTGCTTATTTCAGCATTGAGCATTAAGTCTTTAGCTTGGCTTGCTATAAGTGCAGGGGTTTCAGCGCCAACCAACGAATAATTCAAGCATGAGCGTGTAGCATCAATGTGGCTATCTGCTCCTAACTCTGCCTGAATCGTTCGTCTGTTGTGTTTAGCAGCGACAAGCAAACGTCCGCTACCCTTTAGCTTGCCAATTCTTAATAACTGACTTGCCGCCATTACTGGGCATCCACCAGCCGTGATAGATGCAAATAAAGCGCCCATAGCTCAAATAAGGTAAGCGAGGCTATATCAGCATCAATGCCGAGGTATGAAAAGCGGTTTAAGAGTGTTTCAAGGCGTTCAAACCATTCGAGCCTATTCATGATTGGCACCAATACCGTCATGCCAAGCGATAACCCATTTAGGCAAGGAATATCGCGCTATTGCCGTATCAGGTTTATCTGGGTGTGGTACTGGGTGAGAATCAATCGGCCAGCCAAGCCGAATCAAATCCCAAACTGTTGCACCGAGCCTCCATGAATTATCCAGCCATTCAATTTGTGTTAGAGAATTGCCAGCAAGCAAAACATCTAATAAACGCCATGCGAGACTATTGCGGTTTGGTAGCTTAGGGTAAAATAAATCTGTTGGGTTAAACAGCCATTGTTGTTCGGGAGCCGCTGTTGCTTTGGTGAGTGTAGCGGCTCTCATTATTGCACCCCGTTTTCAATACGGGATTGAAGCCATGCCTCTATATCACTTTCTAGCCATACCGTTGAGTTTGCACCAAGCTTGATAGGCTTGGGGAAATTCCCGTTTTTTAGCCAGTACCAGATGGTGCTGGTAGAAACGTCCAGTTTTGCAGCCAGTGTGTTGATGCGTAGTAATTTTCTTGTAATCTCAGCCATGTTTGCAAATTCCTTAAGTAAAACCGGATTGCACAAGACCGAATGGCCCTGCATGATTGGAATACTAGTTATTCAATTACTATCGCGATAACCGCAAACTTTTCAAAATTTGTGGAAAGTCAGCAAAGTTCTGCATTTTTTTTTGCTTCGTAGTAATACTTACTTGCTAATGTTTTACCGATTGCAAACTTACTGCCTACCTGCTCAAAAAATTCATTATCAATTGGTGTTTCTGGGGAATGTTCAATAATGTGTTGAACATGGCCAAACAATGGCCACATTATTCTTTTTTTCTTGTTAGTCGCGTTTAGATTGGTACCCTTTTTATGACGCTTACCAAATACGTCATCCCAAGATTTTTCATCGGATTTCTGTATTTTTTCGAATGCTGATATGTAAGCAAGTGCAGCCCAATCAGGTAAAGCCCATCCCTTGCTAGCACAGGTATGAATAACCTGCATTATCGCCCATTCTTCGCCGCTCTCAAAACGCTGCTTCAAATCAGGCATCCACCAATCTGGTACATGCATAGAATTGGGATTAATTTTATCTGTTGTCATTTTCAAGCCGCTCTTATGTTGACTACTTCGCCACCAGCGGCCAACCCTTCGAGATAGTCTGACCATGCTTGCATCATCTCTTTGCGCTTGGGTAAGTGTTGCGAGTGGTTGTAGGCTTTGCTCACCTTGTTGCCTTCAATATGAGCAAGTTGTCGCTCTATTGCTTCATGTGGCCAGCCTTGTTCGTGAAGAATGGTGGAGGCAGTACCCCTAAAACCATGAGCACATATATCCGCTTGCGTGTCATAGCCTAAGCGTCTTAGGGCATTATTTAAGGTATTTTCGCTCATAGGCTTATCGTTGTTGCTGATAGCAGGAAAAAGATAATTGCTGTCACCCGTCAAAGCTTGTAGCTCCCGGATAATCGTTACAGCTTGAGTTGATAGGGGTACAAGGTGCATGGTTTTCATTTTCATCTTGTGGTCAGGAATGCGCCATTCGCTAGCATCAAGGTCAAACTCTGCCCATTCTGCATGGCGAAGCTCGCCGGGGCGCACAAATAGCATGGCAATGAGTTTTAAGGCGCACTTTGTGGAATATCCTTGGTAATTCTCTAGCTTGCGGAGTAATTCGCCTAACTTCTTGGGGTCTTTAATGGCAGCGTGATTTTTTTCTTTAGTCTGGATTAAGTCGCCGCGAATCAATACGCTGAGGTCGGAACTGGTTTTTTTCTTGCGTACTGCATAACGGAATATTTGTCCGCATACCTGCAATGCGCGATTAGCCGTTTCATGCTTGCCATCTGACTCTATCTTTTGGAGTGTTGTTAGTAATTCGTCTGAATCAATTTCAGCAATCGGCCTTTTGCCAATATGGGGGTATAAATGATTTTCAAGCATGGCTTTAATTTTGCCTGCGGTAACGGGTGCCCATTTTGTTGCTTTGGCGTTTGTACCTGGCAGGGCTTTGCTATCGTGCCATTCGTTTGCTACAGATTCAAAAGTGCTGTGCGTACTTTTTGCCATTGGGTCAATACTAGCCTTTATCGATTTCTTGGCATCCGCCGCCAACTCTCTGGCTTTATCTAAGGAAATTTCTGGGTACTGGCCGAATGATAAGGTTTTTTCTTTACCGTTGAAGCGGTACTTCATGCGCCAATATTTTGAACCGTTAGGATGTACTAGAAGATATAGGCTATTGCCAGCCCCTAGCTTGTATTGAGAGGCTCTTGGCTTGGCTTTGCGTGTGGCAATATCAGTAAGTGGCATATAATCAGCACCTTAAGTTAAGTGGTGAAAACTTATACCCCCATTTATACCCCCAACCACATTAAAGTTCAATTGAATTGTGTTGAAAGGGTTTGTACTGACTAACTAGGTAAACTGCTGATTTTTATTGCTGAATTATTCTGTATTGAACTGCTTAGAAGTGTTCCTTGGTGCCGGGAGGGGGAATCGAACCCCCATGACCTCACAGTCGCGGGATTTTGAGTCCTGACCTTGAAATCGGCAATATCAAGTCTGTATACTGATTTCAGCAAAATATATCTGATTAATTGGGACAATTTGGGAAAAATATGGCGGATTTCGTTCGTGTCGAGAAAGGGATATACAAGCGGGGTGAGTACAGCTTTCAGGTCAAAATGATGGTGAACGGTCATCGTGTGACTGAGACGTTCGATACCATTCTGGAAGCCCGTGCTTTTCGTGATTCAAAAAATGTTGCCAAAGCACTTGACCCGGATTTTAAGCGGGTCGTTGCTTCGCGAATCAAGAAGCAAGAGGCGGCAAGTTTTACCATATCAAAAGCACTTGATCGTTATCTGCGGGAAGTGACAGTATTAAAAAAGGGTGCGGCAGAAGAGAAGTATAAGATTGGCAAGCTGAAACGTTACGATATTGCCAAAATAGGGTTTTATAGCTGTTCTGCCGATGATATTGCAATGTTTCTATCTACCCTTAAAGATGAGGGGATGAGCGATAACGGCAGACGCAAGTACGCACTCATTCTCTCACACTTATATAACATAGCCTTAAAACGTTGGCGGATGGCTGTTAGTAACCCTGCTTCGTCAATTGAGCTACCCAGTAATGGCCCGTCGCGTGACCGTCGTCTTGAATCTGGGGAAGAGGTTCGGTTCTATGCACAGCTGGGGAAAGCGCGCAATAAATTCGTATTGCCAATTACAAAACTTGCAGTGGAAACTGCGATGCGGCGCGGCGAATTACTATCACTGCAATGGAAAGATATTACGTACCATGACGATGGGACCGGAACTGCAGCCCTCTATGACACCAAAAATGGTGAAAATCGCGTAGTTCCTCTGTCGACCAAAGCGGTGGCTGTCCTAAAGGGGTTGACTAGGCCAATCAAGGGTGGTCAGGTTTTTAACGTCGATAAAGTCCAATTGAGGGCTGCGCTTGCAGCAGCTTTAAAGCGGGCCAGAAAAGAGTACGCGCTCGAATGTGAAAAGATTGGTAGGGATTCAAATCCAGGTTTCTTGCGAAATCTCCGTTTCCACGATTTACGCCATGAAGCGACTAGTAGGTTGTTCGAACGTGGAGTATTCGATTCTATGGAGGTGGCCAGCATTACAGGGCACAAGACACTCCAGATGCTTAAGCGTTATACACATTTGCGGGCCGAAGACTTGGCAAGGAAGATGGGCTAAGTTTCTATGCTGTCAACAGACTGTCAAGTCTAACAGGGAAGTTGTCTGCATGTCGGCCTAAGCTGACGTCGAACAGCGACAGAACAAGTCGTTAACGAGCGTCCGCTTGCCAAAGAAAACGAGCGGCTGTAGCCGCTCGTTTAATAAGGCGTCGCACGGGTTAGCGATTACTGTCCGGCGTCACCTTAACCGGAGTCCAGGTGTGCCCGGGCTTGGTCGTTGGGGGAAGTTGCCGGTTGTCCGGCACAGTGGTGTAGTTTGGTTGCTTGCCGCCACGGGGACCTACCTCTTGGTAAATCCCACCCCTATTGCCGGTGCTTTCACCGGGTTTCTTTGTCGTTGCCATGTGGTGCTCCTTAGGTAGATTAATGTTGCTTCAACGGACACTGATTCAGGGACAACAGGTTGTTGTTCCAACGGCCATCCGCATAGGTGCGAAGATATGGAGCTTTCCCCGTCTCGCGGACAACTCCGATGTCGGCACGCTTGCTGTTGGCCACATCCAACACGTAGAACGTATTAGTCTTGGCGTCGATGCTGCTGATCACCGATTCACGAGTCCATATCCAGTTCGCGGCCGGGTTGCCGAGATGTGTGATGTGTTCGTGTGTGCTCTGCGGGTGAGACTTCAAAATGCAAGTTACTTGTACGTCAGCCATGGAATTTCCTTTCTTGCTTGCGCCAGGAGCGTCATCTATAATGTGACGAATTCGTCATGCTCCTGGCCAAAAGAGAGGCCCTGTTGGGCCGTGACGAAATAGTCAATGTTAACTATACGGAATCGTCATGAATTTGTCAACACCCCCATCCGCTGTTTTTCCAGACCGATTGCGTAGAGCGCGTGAATATCGCGGACTGAATCAGGCAGAACTGGCCCAGAAAGCTGGTATGCAGCCTTCCGCCATTTCCCACTTTGAAACCGGTACCCGCAAACCTTCTTTCGATAATCTGCGCATCCTAGCTGATAGCCTCGATGTCACTACTGACTACCTTCTGGGCCGCGTTGAAGAGTTTAAGGCCCTCGCTGGCGCAGATCGCCTCCACCGCCATTACGAGTCGCTTGATGGGTCGGATCGGAAGATGGCCGACGAGCTCATAACCATGTTGGCCAAACGCGCCGAGGAGAAAGGCAAACCATGATCACAACCGATCCCTACGCCTTTGCTACGCTCGTTGCGGAACAAATTGTCAAGGGCCTAGGGATCGTTACGTTACCCATCGATCCGAAAGGGATAGCTCGCGGACGAGGAATCGATGTTGTCGCAAAGCCCATGGAAAACGAGGGCGTTTCGGGAATGTTGGTACGGTATGATAGCGAGTTCGCGATTGCCTACGCTACACACCATCAGAACGAAGGGTTTGAAAACTTCAGCGTTGCCCATGAGCTAGGGCACTACTTCCTGCCCGGACATGTCGACGCCGTTATTGCAGGTGACACCGGCTCACATGCGTCGCGCGCAGGGTACTCATCAGGCGACAAGTATGAAGCGGAGGCGGATCGTTTTGCCGCAGGCTTTCTAATGCCACGCCATCTGTTCTTCCCAGCGCTTGAGAAGGCTGGTAGTGGCCTTGCGGCTATCGAAAATCTTGCGGCGCTGTGTAAGACCTCGCTGCATGCTACGGCTATTCGGTATACGCAATGCACCCGCGATCCAGTTGCAATAGTCATCAGCCGTGGCGGGATTATCGACCACTGCTTTATGTCTGAGGCGATCAAAAACGTTGACGGCATTAACTGGCTTAGGAAAAGAGAAGGGCTGCCGCGCAATACGACCACATCCGCATTCAACAAGGTTCCAACCAACGTGTTGCACGGAGTCCGAATCGAGGAAACTTCCAACCTTCAGCATTGGTTCGGCGGACGGCGCAGCATTGAGATCAGCGAAGACGTTGTCGGGCTTGGCCGTTATGGCAAGACCCTTACTGTGCTGTATGACATCGACGTGCCAGACCCAGAGGACGAGGAAGGCGAGCAATCCCTCATGGAATCCTGGACTCCGCATTTCAGGCGCTAGAAAGATTTGTACAGCGTTAACAAGTGCTATGGGCTTGGGAGAAACGTAAATGGCGAGTTGGACAAAAGACGATCTTCATAAACTCGACGTTAAGTACGCGCAGGAAGGCGTGCATCTGCATCAACGTCCTTTCCGTGCGGCAACGGAATTGCTTGGGGCAGCCTTCGCTCTTGGCGTTGGGAGAAATCCCGAGGTCAAAAAGATTATGGACGCCTATGCCGAACTGGTGCCCGAGGTGAATACGACCTGGCCAGGTGCTGGTGTCGGTTTAGCCGTATCCGTCGATCGAGTACGCAAGCTCACTTTAGCGGTCATCTTTGGCGGGCAATCGATTGAGCCTTGGCAAGCGACCGGGTTTAATAGCATTGAGGAATGGTGGGCGTGGTGCCGACAGAGGCATGATATTGCCTCGGAGGCGTCATTTGCTTTCGCAGATCTCTACGATTTCACATACGGCTTGAACGAAGTAGATGATCGCTGCGTTAATGCAGCGACATTGTGGAGAATGGCGAAGTCGAACCTCGAAGACGTGGCGAACATATTGCCCTCAACCTTTAGTGTGGATTCCGTGATTCAGCCAATCTGCATGGTTGCCGAGTTGGCGATGTAAGGTGCTCTCGTCTGGAATGGTGCCGATCCGAATGGGTTTAAAGGCAAAGGAGGTCATAATCTCACTCTTCTTGCCGAACGCTTGGCGCAGGCAAGTCCACATCGCGATGATCCACTGGTAGCATCAATCGTGTCGAGGTTACCGCCTTACGTCGATAGCCGATATAGTCCGGCAGGTCTGCCCGACTGGAGGTTGTGCGCTTAGCATTGAGTGTTCAGTTTATCGCCGCTTCAGCACTGCGCCGCATAGTAAGCGCCGATCTGGCAGCAGAGATGGATTCTGGAGGCTGGCCCGCTCCTCGGCGTCCTTTCTTCCCCGACCATCAATAGGTCTATGGTAGTGCGGTCTGACACCCTACAGGTGTGCGCTATTGGCGCTCAGTTCAGCGTAAAGGCAAGTGGCCGCTTAGGTCGAGAATCGGAAGTAAGTCACGATCACCAGTATGGGCTGAAGTTCGGCCTAAGTTGCCGGTCAGCGAGGCCAGAAAATCTGTGATAACGAATGACTGCTAAAGAATCAATGGACCAGTTTTAGCATCTAGCGCTAGTGGCTGCTCTATGCTCAACACCGGCCAGTCACGACATTTTTTTGAAAAAATTCAGAGAAATAGACTCGAGTGTCTGCTTGCAGATAAGCTGGTTGGCAGCCTTCGACCCTGAAGGGACTGTCATTCGCTTCGAACTCGCTGGTAGTCACTTTCGGTTAAAACAGGGGGCAAATCGGTAACAGTAAAATTTGCTGCTCAGTCCTAGGTGTTGACAGGGAAGTCCTTATGGACAATGTTTGCCTCAATTTTCCCCGCAACAAGCAACATCACTTCCCACTATGAAGCGTTACTTCATTTCAGTGTTATTTATATTTTTCAATATGTTATGCGCACTTAACTTGTTTTCAGCAGAAAAATAAAATCACTGGAGAGAGTACGTGCAAATTTAAGCCATTGTTTTTGCTATGATTATTATCTGGCACGAGTCTTGCTAATTTAAGTGTGCGGGTAAAACCCCCGTTACCAATCCCCTTGGGCTGCTACCGAAGAAATTAGGCCGCTCTAGGGGTTTTAAATTTGCAGACTTTTACCGAGGAGATTCAAAATGACCACTCTCAAAGAGCAACTGAGCACACACGTCGCCGCATATGACCTCTGGGCACAACGTCGCCGCTATGGACCGGATGGGCATAACAACCGAAGCTTGTGGGTACTTGCCTGTATGGACGAACGCCTGCCGGTAGATGAAGCGCTCGGCATTCACGTAGATACACCGGCCGGCGGTGGGGATGCACACTGCTTCCGTAATGCCGGAGGAATCGTCACCGACGATGCAATTCGCTCGGCGATGCTGACTTGCAATTTTTTTGGCACCAAGGAAATCGTCATCGTGCAGCATACACAATGCGGCATGTTGTCTGCGAATGCGACCGATCTGGAAAAGATGTTACGCGACAAGGGGATTGATACGGACAATATCGCGATGGACCCGACGCTGCCGGAACTGAAGCTGGAGAAAGGCGCGTTCGCCAAGTGGATCGGGATGATGGACGATGTGGACGAATCCTGCATGAAAACAATAGCGGCATTTAAAAATCATCCCCTTATTCCCAAGGATGTGGTCATCAGCGGCTGGGTCTGGGAGGTTGAGACGCGTCGGTTGAGGGCGCCGACCCAAGACCCTGAAAAACGGGCAAGGACCGATGTCACCTCAGCCCAGTTCGGCGTCAAAGGGAAGCAACCGCCTCGTTGGAGCTAAGTCCAAAAGAGAAAGCCGGAAACGTGGGCTGCCTGGCGTAACAGGTGTCCACGTCTTAGCATTTCTGAGAAACGCGTTAACACAATGGATGGGGGTTCCAAATGCCAACTTATGATTACCTGTGTACACAATGCAAGCTGCAATTCGAAGCACGTCATGCAATCAACGCGTCCAGCCCGGATTGCTCGGTATGTGGGGGCACGACTGAAAAAGTGATCCTCTCGGCCCCCGCGACGCATGGCAACATGGCGCGTGGCCGTGATCTGGCAATGCGCTCACTTCAGCCGAAACCGGGCCAGGAAAAACATGTACACGGACCTGGGTGCGGATGTGGGCATCACCAACATTCTTAAACGCAATCAATTTTTTGGTGTAGCCTTGGCAGATAGCCATCGCGGAACCTTGGAATGACTAAGCCCAGCGCACAATAGCGCGCGACTTGCGATAGCGGTGTCAGATTTGAGGAGAACCACTATGCCCGATAAGCTTTTTTCCCATCTTAGTCCCATCCTGTTTTTGCAAACCTTTGTTGCCCAGAGCATTGAGGTCAGCGCAAAGATGGGGGGCGGCAAAGGTAATGATCGCCTCAATTACATCGAGCAGCTTGGTCTCACCGCGAGTGGTTGCTTTGAGACCGCATATCGCCAAAAGTTGGCGCAAGACGGACCCTTGGATCATGACAAGTACGCGGACATGATTGTTGAGATCAAGAATAAGATCGGCGGAAATTTTTCCCGTGCATCAAGCGAACCGGGCATGGTGCGAGTGGTCAACACGCGCTGCCCCTTTGGGGAAGCTGTCATGCAGGCCCCAGAGCTTTGCAAAATGACGTCCAGTGTCTTCGGCGGGATTGCAGCACGTAATTTCGGCTACGCAAAGGTGATTCTGGACAAACGCATTGCGATGGGAGACGGGGTGTGCGAGGCACGCATTTATACCGATCTCAAGAAAGCTGCCTCCTTTGAGGGAGACGAATATCACCGGGAACAGGGAGTCATCCGCGGTCGGGCGACTACAGTCAAAGCTCACATCACTAGAGAGCTGCGGCAGGGGAAAACTTGGTGCGGTGTTAGCGAGCCAGAGGATGCTGATAAACCTCCCATCGTGGCGAAATCCCTGGCCATGCTCCATGCTCTGGAGATAGTAAAGGTAGTAGCACCAACTTCAGCGACCGTGCTGATTACTGGTGAGACCGGCGTGGGCAAGGAGGTCATTGCCCGGCGCATCCACGCCGTGAGTGAACGCAGGAACAGGAATTTTGTCGCGGTGAACTGCGGCGCAATACCAGAAAATTTAGTCGAGACTACACTATTCGGACATGAACGTGGTGCATTTACCGGTGCCTACGAAGTCCACCACGGCCTGTTTGAGCAGGCAGAGGGCGGAAGTCTGTTTCTTGACGAGATCGATTCGTTGCCTCTCGCCGCCCAAGCGCGCCTTTTGCGGGTGCTTCAGGGTAGTGAGTTCGAGCGAGTGGGTGGGAAACAGCGCCTTTCGACGAATGTTCGGGTGATCGCCGCGGCCAGTATGCGGCTAGACAAGTTCATTGCCGAAGGAACTTTCCGGACGGATCTCTACTACCGAATAAACGTGGTACCCATCCTTCTCCCACCACTACGCGAACGTCACGAGGATCTTTTGCCCCTCGTTAATCACATCCTTGCGCAACTCTCCGCGAAGTACAACAAAGTTATTAATGCATTAAGCGAGACTGCGATGGCGCAGGTGATGCAGTACGATTGGCCCGGAAACGTACGTGAACTGGAGAACGTACTGGAGCGCTCGTTCCTGTTCTCAGTCGGCCCTATGATGTCCGAGCTGCTGCTTCCCCAAACCAGTGTCGGTACGCCAGCAAGCGCCGGACAACCCCTTGACTTGTCCCTCAAGGAGGTGAAACAGCGGGCGGGTGAACAAGTGGAGGCGCTAATCCTCAAGGAGGCGCTTACCCGTTTCCGCGGCAATGTCAGCGAGGTAGCGAAGTCTTTGGGGCTTACGCCGCGGGCGATCCATCAGAAGATCAATTTGCACAGCATAGATCCCAACAATTATCGCTCCCGGGTAAAGCTCAAAGTCGCGCATCTGGATAAAGGGAAGTAGCAAGTACCAGAGTCTGTCGCAAATTTTGAAGCGCGTGTGTGGTGAGCTACCGTAGTAGCGGTTCGTACACTTATTCCTACAAAGGCCAAAAACATGCTGACCACGCTGACGTAAGTAAACCCGCATAGGCTTTGCCAACCGTCAGAGTCGATGTTATGAGGCATAGTTTCGAACGCAGGGAATACCATATTGGGGCTGAAATAACAAGCGCCCAACTGGTCGTTTGCCAAGCGCCGAGCTCCCTTGAAAGACGGGCTCCTTCGGCATAGCCAAATCCTGTAGAAAACACTGCACCTAAGAGTAGAAAGTCTCCAGTTTGAAAAGAACCTCCACCCGACGACAGCGCAAAAAATGCAATGGTTATGCTCCCCACTATTGTTGATACCCAAAAAATTGGCCGTGAGCGTTCACCAGCCAGCCATGCACCAAATAGAGCAGTAACTAATGGCAAAAGGCCAACGACTACTGCCCCGTGAGCCGCAGGTATGGTCTTCATCGCCCAAGTAGACAGAAATGGAAAGCCAATGACAACACCGATTGCAGTTCCACCCAATCGGAGCTACTGCATTCTAACTGGCCTCGGAGTATCAACCATTGTGAGCGCAATTTCAGCTATGCTTGCAGCAACGATTGCTCGATCGAGGCCAACAAAAGTGGGATCGAGTTCGATGATCGCCAACCGCGTGGCGGGGAGAGTGAGGCTTATCCCAAGCATGCCGAGTATTGTGCTTTGCCATTGGGCTGAAAGTGTTTTCATTGTTTACTTAACTTGAGAAGTAACCGAACGAAAAAAATTCAGCATTTTGACGGTCTGTTTGAATGGCACTTTACCTGTACAAGTCGAGGCAGTATCGCCAGAAGATGGAAACACCGATTGAAACGATTTGCCAGGAGAATTGACCATGGCGCCTCGCTGATGAGTCTGATGGCGCCAGAGGGTAAACCTTGAACAAGTACAAGACCGTTGTTTTCGATGCGCAATCGTTCACCCTGGACAAGCAGGAAGTCGCCAGGTTGACCTTCGGCAGTGATCCACACCATCCCTTCAGTGCATTCGAGATATACATTGCGCGCGCCTCGAAAAGCCAGCGGTTTCCCTTCAGCAAGTTGGATTTCCATGTTTCTCAGTGACAGTAGCATGATTGAATTTCCTTAAGCATTCAATTACAACGCACTGCCAGTCTAGAACTACGGCATAATTCAGTACAGACACAATCAGGCTAAATTGTTACCAATACAGTTATCGTTTATATAAACTGTACTGTTCAAATCTGTTGGCAATTGTATCTGTAAGCAGCAGATCGATTACAGTAATATTTAGCACAGATCACTGGCAGAAAAGGGACTGGGATGGATCAGCGTACTTTGCGTTATGAACAATTAGCAGACGAACTTGCAGGCATGATTGCTGAACGCATTTTGCGTCCTGGCGATCGCCTGCCTTCAGTGCGTTGTTTGGCTCGTGATAAGAAGCTATCCGTCTCAACAGTGGTGCAGGCGTTGCGGCAGCTTGAAGATCGAGGTCAAGTGGAAGCGCGGCCACAGTCCGGGTTTTTCGTTCGCCTGCCATCTCTCAATCAGAACCCGCAGCTTGTACCGCAAACTCGTCAACATCTGGCGCGGCCGGTAGCCGTCGATATCAGCAGTCGTCTTATGCGCGTGCTTGCGTTGAATAATCGGAAGGAAATGGTTCCCCTCGGCGCCGCTCTTCCTGCTGCTGAATTGCTCCCGGTCGCGAACCTTCAACGCCTTTATGGCGCTGTCGGTAAACGATTCGGCGCACTCATCGATGAGGCCAGCCATTCGGCCTTAAATCGAACAGATCTGGTGCGCCAGTTCGTCCGGCATTCAATTTCCTGGGGTCAACCCATTGCAGCAGACGAGATCGTAGTGACCAATTCATGTACCGAATCCCTGTCACTCTGCTTGCGCGCCGTGACACGGCCAGGGGATACGGTGGCCGTGGAATCGCCATCGTACTATCTGATGCTGCAGTTACTGGAACTCCTGGGGCTCAAGGCCATAGAGATTCCAACCCACCCCCGTAACGGCATGTCGGTCGACGCGCTGGAGATTGCCACTCGTGAACGGCGGATCGCAGCGTGCCTGCTGGTAAGCAACTTTAACAATCCGCTGGGGAGCCTCGTCCCCGACTATGAGAAAAAACGACTTGCAGATCTAATGGCGGCGCGGCAGATACCGATAATTGAAGACGATATTTTTGGAAACCTGCATTTCGGTACGGATCGCCCATGGCCAGTTAAATCATTCGATACAGCCGGGAACGTGATGCTTTGCTCGTCGATGTCGAAAACCCTGAGCCCTTCGCTTCGATTGGGATATGTCGCAGCGGGTCGCTTTCATGGGGCGGTTCTGATGCAAAAAACACTGACCTCTGGTATCACCAATCCGGTGACACAGGAAGTCGTCGCCCGTTATCTGGAGTCGACGGCTTATGACCGGCACCTGCGCGGCTTGCGGCGGGCGTACGAAAAACAGGTCATGCAGATGTCCGAGGCGGTTCTGCGATATTTTCCGGCTGGTACCCGACTGTCGCAGCCTCAGGGTGGATTTGTTCTATGGGTCGAACTTCCTGCCGGGATCGATAGCGCAGTACTTTTGGAGCATGCCGTGAGTGCAGGCATCGCTTTTGTCCCCGGAGATCTTTTTTCTGCGAGCGGCAATTACCGTAATTGCTTACGTTTGAACTGTGGCAACCCATGGTCGGCGCGTTTCGAGGAAGCCGTTAAATGCTTGGGATCACTAGCGGCCAACGTTGCGACCTTCGGTAAGTAGACTGGCAACGTTTTTATGTTTGGTCTTGTGTATTATATGAAAAATGGATAATCTGTATGTCATTAATAGGTTAAAGAAATATCTTGGCGTCCCTGTTCTCAAAACATGTCCTGACGAATCTGTCATTTGGGTTGTGTTTGGCATCGCCCATAGTGACGCGTTCTAATTTTTTGCTGGTGAAAGAAACGCCTTATGATTACTTGCTATCTTCGATACGTGATTGATCCTTTCAAGCTGAAGGAATTTGAAACCTATGGAAAAATGTGGATACCCTTGGTCGAGAAATTCGGCGGCAAACACCACGGGTACTTTTTACCTCATGAAGGCCCTAATAATATAGCGCTCGCCATGTTTTCGTTTCCATCCCTTGCTGCTTACGAAACTTACCGTGCAGCCGCAGTTGATGACCTGGAGTGTCAAGCAGCTATGCGCTACTACCAGGAAACTCAGTGTTTTCTGAGTTTTGAACGTTCGTTTATGCGCCCGGTTTTTGAGTAAATGTCCTTTCTATGAATCAACACGGACCGCAACATCTGATCTTTGTACCACCGTCGCTATCTTAACCACGCACATTAAAATGGATAACCAAATCATGCAGAATCATGGAAACTTATTTCGTATCTTCCTCACCACCATTCTGGTACTTGCTCTATCCGCCTGCGCGACTGAGCGGACAGCACCGCCGTCAGGATTACATCTTTATGTATTCAACTGCGGCACGATTGACGTATTGGATCTTTCAGTATTCCAGCCTGGTATAGGCAAAGGCGATCACAAGAAGCTAACTGATTCATGCTACCTTGTGGTTCATCCTAAGGGTACGTTGATGTGGGATGCTGGTCTTCCAGATGCGCTCGCGCAAACACCAGAAGGCAAAACGATGATGGATACTTTCGTTATTAAAATGCCGAAGACACTTGCCAGTCAACTCAAGGAAATCGGGTATGCACCTGAGTCAATCAAGAATCTGGGTATCTCGCATATGCATTTCGACCACGTGGGTAATGCCGATTTATTTCCTCATGCCACACTCCTGATGCAAAAGGAAGAATACGATGCAGCCTTCGGACCCGAGCCGGCCAAGTATGGATTTGACCCTGCTACCTATTCGACCATGCACTCCAATCCAGTTAAAACACTTGAAGGGGACTACGACGTCTTTGGGGACGGTGCTGTCGTGATCAAGCGCATGCTGGGGCATACTCCTGGTCACCAGGCCTTGTACGTAAAACTTCCCAAAACCGGAAATATTCTTCTCTCAGGGGACTTGGTTCACTATACCGATAATTGGGTGAACAAACGTGTGCCAAGCTTCAACTTTGATAAGGAGCAGTCGATCAAAACCATGGAAGAGACCGAACAATTCCTGAAAGCAAATCATGCGGTGCTCTGGATTCAGCACGATCTGGAACAAAATGCCGGTATCAAGCATGCTCCTGCTTATTATGATTGATCAGCAACAAGGAGCGAGGGGTATTACGCCTGCACTTCGTTCCAGCTGACGCGCCAAAAATGCGTTTGGGCGTATTGCCGAAAACTTTCCCTGAGAGCGTCTAACCTGGCGGCACATTTCTGACATGTGCGCCGGGCGTTGCACCTCAGTAGCCAGATGCAAATCAGATAAGCCCTTAGTTAACCCTATTTAGGATTCCGCATGTATTCAGCAACATTCATCTTTGATAAAAAACAATTCGATGAAGCGTTTTATCAACTTGACCAGGCAATAGTCAAAATAGTAAAACAAACTGTTGGCTATATCGGCGAGGAAGCATGGGAAAACCCCGAAACTGGCCGGGTTTCAAACGTATACTATTGGGAGACAATGGAAGGACTCCATGAACTAATGCAAAATCCAACACACCTTAAAGCTAAGGCCGCTCAATCCAATTGGCTCAATGGGTATCAAGTCATAATTTCACAAGTTCTACGCGCTTACGGAGATGGTGCTATCTCCCATCCTACAACAGCATTTAATCAAAGCTAACCCCCATTTCGCAACTGGGGCGCACTAGACGCACCCCTTAAGATAATCGCTTGTTAACAGACGCCAAGATCTTAGTGAAAACCCACATGGAACAATATCTCGACAATAGCGAGTACATTGATTGGAAGCATCCTTTTAACGTCCCTTGACTTCAAGTGCACTCTAAGAATTAATATGACAAACATGACCTGCAATGTCATCACCATTGGCGAGCTTGCTCAACTAAGTGGCCTTACCACGCATACAATTCGTTTTTACGAAACGGTAGGCGTGATTAGACCAAGTAGACGTGCAGCAAACGGGCATCGCCGCTATCACAGCAACGATGTCCTTTGGCTTGAATTTGTACTCAGGCTAAAGCGCACTGGCATGCCACTCGCAGAGATCAAGCAGTACGCCGATCTTCGAGCGCAGGGCGACTCGACATTGCAACCACGGCTTACGATGCTCAAGCTCCATCGTGAGCGTTTGGTCGCCAAAATGGATGAGCTTTCAGAGTGTGCCAACGTCCTTGATCACAAGGTTCTTATCTATCAAAACATGATCGCCAAGACGAAGTCACCAGCAGGAGAAACGCCTAAATGAACCACTCAACAGTCGAAGTAGAAAACTCAAAGGATTCCATTCGCTATGTACGTGGCTTGGAAAAACTGCGCGAAATCGATGGTAAGGCCGGTGAAAATGTCATCGCTGCACTTGCAGACATAGCCCCCGATTTTGCAAGATTATTGATCGAGTTTCCTTTCGGCGACATTTATTCACGGCCACAGTTGGATATCAAATCACGGGAAATTGGTGTCGTCGCTGCCTTGACTGCCCTCGGCAATGCAACGCCTCAGTTAAAAGTACATATTCACGGTGCACTCAACGTCGGTTGCACTCGGGATGAAGTTATCGAAATCATCATGCAAATGTCTGTCTATGCCGGCTTTCCGGCAGCCCTAAACGGACTGTTTGCAGCCAAGGAAGTTTTTGCGGAGCGTGAAACAATTGAGCAGTTCAGTAACGCCCCATAATTTGAAGATGAGCGCTATGGAGCAATATATGCAAAAAGGTAGCTGTCTTTGCGGAGCAGTGGAATATGAAATTACTGGATCACTTGGGCCAATTGTATTTTGTCACTGCGCTCGCTGCCGGAAAGCGAATGGGTCTGCGTTTGCCGCAGTTTCAGCTATCCCTGCTGCAAATTTTCACATCGTTAAGGGACAAGAATCTCTAAGTAGTTATCGCTCTGATGCAGGTGTTCATCGGGTGTTTTGCGGCACCTGCGGATCACCAATTATAGGTACGCGTGAAAATATGCCTGAAACGGTACGCTTGCGCATCGGTACGCTTGATACTCAAGTAGAAACAAAACCTTCTGATCATGTCTTTGTTGGCTCGAAAGCTGAGTGGTATGAAATTGTTGATGGGCTTCCACAGCATAAAGAACGACCGTGAACGTGCTAAACCGACAGCAACTCCTTCATCCGTATGATCATGTGCACTTTCAGTCCTTCATTGTGACGTGACCAGACTGCGCCTGCACACGGTCAAGCCATTTACCTATTGCCCTATACGGTGACAAATCAAATCCCCCTTCGCTTGCAACATGCGTGTAAGCGTAAAGTCCAATGTCCGCGATGGAGTACTGGTCTCCTACAAAGAAGGATCGATTCTGAAGGTGACGCTCCATTACTTCAAGTGCGGCACGACCTTGTATTTGCTTTTGGGAAAGCATTTCGGCATTGAATGGTGTGTTTTCGATTTTCTTGATGGAAACCCAGAATCTTGCGGTGGCAATATTGGGCTCGTGACTGTATTGCTCAAAGAAAAGCCATTGAAGAACTTGTGCTTGTTCTATTGCGGATGATGGCCAGTATCGCGAGTCTTGCGCCAAATAGTATAATATCGCGTTCGATTCGGGTAGGTATGAACCGTCGTCAAGTTGTAACAGTGGAATTCTGCCGTTTGGATTCTTATCCAGAAATGTTGGTGTTCGTGTTTCCCCTTTAAGAATATCCAATGAAATGTATTCGTACTCTTTGTTGAGGTGTGCAAGTAACAGCCGGACTTTGTAGCCGTTTCCTGATAGAGGATAGTCAAATAATTTCATCAGTATTCCTTGTTAAAGTTGCCTGCTATCGTGGCTGTGGAGCGTATGAAAATTGCGATACTGGCTGCCACACTACTATGGAAAGAGGCCCCAAATATATACGATAAATACATGCCTAAAATGACACGATATGGCTAGCCCTTCTCAAATACGCTTTAAGCATGGGTGTCAGGGCACAAAAGCACGGATAATTCTGGCATGGTTTCATACTGTGTTTCTGGTGATAAGATCACATCCCACGAGGCCTTGGAGCCCACGAATAGGTGAGCACCTATTTTTAATTGCACATCCCCTTCAAGTAGACCAGCAGGCACCCAGAAGTATGGCGTGCTTCTCAGAGGATTGGGTACAGGAGAACCGCAGTTGGAACAGAAGTCGGAACGAAAACCCGTGTCTTTCACCCAAGAGGATATGTGTTCTTGACCAGCTAGCCATCGGAATTGCTCTTTAGCAACGATAGCCGCAGTATTCGAAGAGGTGCCACCTTGCTTTCGACATAAAGAGCAATGGCATTGGTAAAGATTCGGAACCGCGCCGACAATTTCAAATTCAATTTTTCCGCAGAGACATTTACCACGCATAGTAAGATCCTTGATGCTTTAACGTAATATTGGACGACCGGAATGTCAGCGTACAAATAGACATTTTGCGCGTAGGTTGTAAAAAACTCAATTCAAATAGCATATTGAATGTTTTTTGATGTTCTGGCGCTGAAACACTCATTCGTTATTGCATTGTGTCTTTAAAAAATCCTGCAAAGTTCGACCGGGGAGGGGTTGGAAACGCCGGTTTAGCACTTCCATGCGTTGTATTCTATCCAGTCTGAAGTGCCGAAATTCATCTCTCAGTTCACACCATGCAACCAGCGTCCAGACCTTACCCCAGTAAAATAAGCCCAAGGGATGAACGTTGCGATTAGCATGTTGGCCATCTTGGCGTATATAGTCGAAATTGACTGTATCCAGTTGCTTGATGGCCCGGCGCAACAAGGCGAGGTGCTCCGCCACTTCAAGGCTAATACTGAAATCTGGAACGAGCATCTCTTCGCGCACAAGCTCTGGTTTGAGGTGCTCGGGGATGACCTTTTCGATTTTTTGTATGGCCTGGTGCGCGGCGCGGGCCAGACTTTTGTCGGTCCATACTTGCACCATGCGTGCGCCCAGTAACAGTGCGGTCAATTCTTCTTCATTGAACATCAGCGGAGGCATGTGGAAACCGCGCATCAGCCGATATCCAACACCGGCTTCACCCGTGATCGGTACGCCAGAGAGTGATAAGTCTTGAATGTCGCGATAAATGGTGCGTTCAGAAACTTCGAGTGCAGCCGCTAAATCGCGCGCGGTGATGACCCTGTCGTGGTGCAGTTGCTGGATGATCTGAAACAGACGGTCGGCACGCCGCATGCTAAAAGCGTAGCTCCAGCGCCTTGCATAGATAGCGCATGAAGGGTGCTGCCTGGGCATAATGCTCGACCACTTTAGGGTAAAAGTCTTTTGAGATAGCTTCTGCATCTCGCAACGGGGCGATGGCGATGAAGTCCTTGCGTTTGAGATCTGACAGTAAGGGATGGTCTTTGGCATAACCGCGTGGTGCATTCGTGAGCGTAGCGCCAGCCAGCGAAAACTTCTGATTGAAATTTTTGTCGTCTCGCGCGGCCAGCCAAGCCTCACCTTGGTTGACAATGGCATCGCGAATCTTGCTCAAAGCGCTCGCATCTGGACGCCACAGGCCAATGGCAACAAAACAATCGTTTGGTTCTATGTGCAGGTAAAAGCCTGGGGCATGCACATCCTTCCCCACCTCATGCCGAAACTGGATACCAATATTGGTTTTATACGGGCGTTTGTCATTGCCGAATCGAATATCACGGTTAACACGCATTAAAGCGCCGCCAACCTTCCGGGGTAGGGCTAGGAAGTGCGGAGAAATCAGGGCGAGATCGGTGGCAATGTCCCTAATGAAATTCAAGGAGGGCGTGCGAACCGTCGCTTCATAGTCGGGCTTGTGTTCGTCAAACCATTCGCGCCGATTATTGGCCGCCAATGCCGAGAGAAAATTAAACGTATCGCGTGTGAAGTAACGGTTCGCCATTTAAATGCCTACTGGTGCATGTAGGGGCGAGGAATGCCGCGCCCATTATCGAAAGCGGGTCGGGTATGGCCGACCCTGCAAATTGTTAAGCCGCTGAATGACCCATTGGATAACTGATGATCGATAGCATAGCACCTTGCGGATCTTGAATCACGGCAAATCGCCCTACATCAGGGATGTCGTGAGGGGATACGATAACCTTGCCTCCGAGCTGCATAACGCGTGGCAGCAGCGCATCAACATCGGCAACCGTAACATAAGCGCCCCAGAGTGGCGGCATGCCCGCCGCTTTATCCGGGATGGCCATGATGCCGGCGATATCCTGATCGCCCAACTTAACCAGGGTGTAGTCCATATCGCCTGGCTTGACATCCTGCATACCCCAATTGAATAGCTCGCCATAAAATACCTTGGCACCTTTTACGTCCGTTGTCATTAATTCATTCCAGCTAAATGCACCGACTTGTTTCATTGCTGATTCACTCATGATGTTCTCCATTTATTACGTAGTGGTTTGAATACGAATCCAAGCTTAACAATGGGCTACTGACAGCGTGGTGTCAGTAGGATTAACTAATTTTTCTTGAGATGGCTCTGTTGAACAATGGTAGCGGAAGTTCAGGCAGGATGCGGCGAGCGCCTCATGTTCGGCCTTATGTGAAGTGAAGAATCGAATTTCGATTTCTTTATGTAGCGCTTCCTTTCTCAGAAAGACGCTATCTCGAAATGTTTTTTATTTTCGAGGGGGGCTACATTTAGACCTCACAAGCTTATATTGGATGACTGCTACTGCAGGTATTGTATTGAAATACTCGAACGACAGGCGCCGACAAAAATATCGACCTCTCAAAACGTCATACAATCAATTATCTTGATCTCCACAGGGTTAAAGTACCCCTAATGCAGCCATTCATCCATAGAATTGCTTCATGAGTTTTTCGATAGTTTTATCTTGGTATTAAGAGATGTGCTTTGGTCGCCCCGCTTAAATGGTGAGATTAGAACACAAACTACACCTCAACCTTGAAACCTCGCTCAACATCACACTCTGCTTGCCCTCCACGAATACCCCAATTTTCTTTTGCAATTTCTCTGCGGAGAATTTTTACGTGGTCTTTAGGTATGCCGAAGGGTTCAAGATTGCTCACGACAGCCTTGTACAGATTTCGTTTCGCATCAAGAGAGCGACCAGCAAATGCATCAATACTGATGTGCGTATAGAAATCTGGCTTCTCACGAGCAGGTGGGCACGCGAAGCGGTGAGGTTGGTGCACAATGAGGCGAACATTTTTGTCACCGGGCAAGATCTGAAAAGCTTCACGTAAGGCCATGTGAATAGCCTCCACCAGAGCAATCTCCTGCTCTTGAGTGTATTGTCGCCGTACTTCGATTAAGACGCTTGGCATTTCTGCTCTTTTGTGGGAATGTGCGCTAACACCCTGGTAAGCAGCACTTGAGTGCGCAGTTCGGAGGGCATGCTGGCTAAAAGCCGTGAGTGTCCTCTGCCCAACCAGTAAGTTTAGTGGTGCATGGCGGAATAGATGCTGAGTAACTTCGGCTTACCATTCGATGCTACTGCACATAGGGTTTGTTAACGATGTGTCCTCTCCATAGGAGCCAGGCAGCCACGTAACCCCAGAGACCGAAAATGCGTTCAACCATTGTGACAAAACTGAGGTTGGTTAGTGGGCCGCCTTCTGTTGCAGCAAGCAAGGACCCAACCCCGAGAGCAGCCCCAAGGCCGACTACGATGTGGCCTACGATGATTGCTGCAATAGGTGCCAAAGTCGCAATAACGCCAACAGCGCCGATCACTTTCAGCTCTCGCTGGCGGTGAAGGAGGGCGATTGACCAAAAAAGCACTGCAAGCAACAAGAATGCCGCGTACAGGAGATAGTAACGTCCTGCAAACTCTGTTGCGATACCAAGCGAGATTTGTACTTTGGTTATCGCCGCAATGGTGAAGAAGATAAAGCCTGCTCGATTCAGCGGTTTTCTCAGGCCCATTTCATCGCAAAACGCCCAAGCAGCAAACGCCGCAACAGTGAGCGTCAAAATACGCAGGGGCGCGAGAGAAGTGTCGATGTGAGACAGCAGCAGCGTCATGAAGGCAGCCACAGCCAAAGTGACGGCACCGACTTTTGCATTTAGGGATTCAGCGCGACTAGCCAAAATTGATATGCTCATTTTTTCTCCTTTAATTAAGGTGGCTACGTAAAGTTAAGAGGTGCTGTGCCTTGACAGTAGTGTCACCCTAGAACGCAATGCAATGTGTTTTATTCATACGCCCAACATTGGAAGATGTTTTCTGCCGTGATAAGTGAGTGACAAAAAAATACAATGCTTCACTTCATCAATGGGTATTTCATCGTTTTGATGAAACACAATGGCTCTGTTCCCTTCAAACTTCAGCTTATCGTTATAAAGCTCTTTGAATGTATCAACCAGCTTTGTTTTGCAATGAAAATATAGTGCGTATTGATTTGGCGTTGAATTCTTCCAATCCATTCGGATTGTGCTTCCACTCTTCGTGAGATAACTTGGCTCACCCCATTTTAGCGTTTCTTCCATTGCGCTAACGTCCTCACTTTCTGAGGCTGTATCCAGCACTAACTGGCGAAGGAACATCATTTTTTGATGTATGTGCTTCGGATAGTTATTGAACACTTCTGCAACTTCAGGGTTTTCAAATTTGTCCATGTTTGACTGCCAGCCAGAATGATTTGTTAACCACCCATCGGAGAGCAAAGCTCAATAAGCTCCCCATCTTTGGCGCGAACATAGGCGACAATTTGTCCCCAAGGTTTTTTAACCGGCTCGGTGATTGGAGTGGCTCCGGCGGCAGTTGCTCTAGCATAAGCTGATGCAACGTCTTCAACAACGAATGCTAGCGCAACACCAAATGATGCTGCGTTTGGGGCAGCATTTTGAAACTGCTCACCAAAGTTCATTTCACCCATGGCATGAGAGGCGAAGGCAAGGGTTGTTGTACCGGTTTCCAGTTCTCCATATTGTCCCGTGTCGTCAACAAAACGGGTTCCAAAACCGAACGCTTCTTTGTAGAATGCGAGGGCTTCCGTAACAGATGAGACAAAGACGATGGTATAGCCGAATTTCATAAGCACTCCTATTTCTGACACTGAACCGTTTGAATTCACCGACATTGCGCGGTTTTATCGCACAGCGTCCGGTAGAATGAATTGTTTGGCCGCTTCATCTTAAGTACCAATGCGCCGTGCAACCAAAACCATATCGATAATGGGCTTTGATGCATTGGCAGGACTACCGATTTCTTCTGAAAATACGATCTCTAGACGTGCACTCTGAACCAAGTGTTCAATCTCCTGCCTTGATCGGTAGTGCACATAGATTTGGTCACCGCTGCTTGAGGTCTGGAGTCCAGGCCGCTCCCTGGGCCCCAACATTGCACTGAGGTAAAGCACCCCGTTGGGCGCTAGGATTTTACTGAGCGACCTAAAGAACTGCTCCGCATCTTCCTGGTTCAGATAGTTCAATCCAAAGGCATACGCAATGCCGTCAAACACTCGGCCTAGTTCAACCAACTGCCTACAGTCTTGAACCAAAAAGCTGGCGGTCGACACATGATTTTGGGCTAACTGTACCATGTTTGGTGAAAGGTCTATTCCGAGCACCTGAAGATCTGGCCTTTCACGCATGAGGAATGCAGAGACATTGCCCGGTCCGCAAGCAACGTCCAGCACGGTCGCGCCGTGCCGAGGAACGTGTGAGCAGAACTCTCGGTAGTAGGTATCATACGTATTCAGGGCTAGGTACTTCTGGGCGTACGTTTCCGCGAGCCTATCGAACGTGTTGACGGAAACTTGGCAGGTGTCCATGGTGCATCCTTAAGCGGCCTAACAAATGAAAAGGACTTCCCCGTCCCGAGAAAGCGACGAAGGAGTTGCAAATGGCATTAAAAATGCCAAGATGGAATGCGCTGTTTTCATCAATCACCATGAGGGGAATGTCATTAACATTATGGCCGCAGGTATTGATCTTGCCAAGAATATTTTAGTCGTCCACGGTGTGGATGAAAGTGGCAAAGCTTCACTGGTCAAACCCAAAGCAACAAGAGATCAGTTATTGCCGGTGATAGCCAATCTGACATCGTACCTGATCAGCATGAAGCCTGCTCTGGTACGCACCGCAACAAACTGGTTAAAGTCTGGCTGAAGGAATGTAAAGACAAAATTGAGTTGTTCTACCTACTCAGCTACAGTTCTTAATTGAACCAGTAAATACGGCTTAACGCAGCCTGAAGCACCTGAAGCAAGCGATCTGCTCAAAAGTGCCGGCTCGCAACAAGGCTAAACTGAAAACAGCTGCAACAGAGCACATGCAAAAATTGAAACAGCCCCCTGAACGTGTCAAAAAATACTTCCAGGATCCACGCGTGAAATATGCGGCTTGATAATATTTGTTGGCCGGATCTATAAGCTGCAGTTTTGGGAACGCGAAACGACGGCTGGATGGCATTTTTCGTCGTATTTACCGTTTTTTCATGTCAAGTACCTTCAGAATAGCGGCTTTGACTTTTTCGATTGATTCATGAGGACTAATATGTCCGCCTGGAACTGTCCAGGTTTCCAGTTTTGGCGGTTTGCCGACATAATCCTCTTGCCCTATTACTGCCAATGCAGGTATCTGCAACTCATTGATCCAATGGGTCGCGTCTTCAGGCATTAGAATTACAGCGTTAATAACGCGTGACAACTCCTGTAGGGAGCGTTTTGAAAGCCTATCTTGCATCTGAATTAATAGCTCAGGTCGCTTATGCAAAATTTCTCTAGAGTAGAGCGATTTAGCAGCTTGCTTTGCATAAAATCTGGGGAAATACAACATTACCTTTTGAAAAATAAATCCCAACCTGCGTAACCCCGTTGTTTTCTTAAAAGGCATATTGAATAAGCCCAGTGCTTCAAAACGCTCGGGATATTTGGTTGCGGCTCGCAAGGCGGTCATGCTTCCCCATGATTGCCCAATGAGAAAACAGGTGTCGAGTTTTAATTCGTTAATGATCTGCATGAGCATTTCGACACAATCTTCCAGCACCCAGTCATGTCCCACATCACCGCTGACTCCGTGGGCAGGCATATCAATGAATATGCGTGTTATTTCTGGCAAATCATTGGAAACCTCAAACCACAATGACTTATCCAGAAACACCCCGTGCAGAAAAATAATGGGCACTCCTGTGCCCCGATGATCTATGGTCAGCGAAATACGGCCTACGCATGTATCTATTGTCCTTTCTTCCATGTAAGCCGTCCTCATATGTTGAATTGCATGCCATACTGAACTGCAATTTAGATGAAACCATGGTACATGCTGTCATTTCAAGCTTGTTGCATCTTATTGGCTTCGACACCAAAGTAAGAGTAGTAACATGCAAATTTATGGCTGAAATGGATCAAATATGCTCGAAATCTATTACCGTAGGCCGGATCATTTTCTCTGCTAAGACCCCATGGTATTTAAAGATCTACAACTTGCCATGTGGTATGGCACAAAAAATATGCTCTGTGGCCGTTAACATGTTAGGCTCCATGTAATATTGGTACCGGGTGGGCTGTGGGCAGGTTCAATGCGGTAAGAGCTTCGGTGAGCGCTTGCGTAAATGGCGTATTGGGCACGTCTCCTAGTTGCGCCCTTAGAGCGCTATCTTCCATGATATGAGGACGTTGCCAAAGGTAACGCATTTCCAGCATCGCTCGTACCATCGGCGAAAACGGCGCTGCTAGACGGATTATCCCCCACGGCAGACTCGTTAGTCGCAGCGTCCGTCCGCTTGCGCTTTCCATCGCCAGATGTAATTCAGCGCCAGTGAGTGCATGTCCTGCAAAATGTAAACAATTTACACCATGCAGATGCGCGCGCAGGTTCGCCAGGCGCACAAAGGTTTCCGCCAGGTCCGGCAGATAGGCCCAAGTATGTGGCACGTCCATCGGCCCCGGATAAACTAGTTTGCCTTTGCCGAGCGACTTGGTGATCACCAGATCAAACCACGAGCCGCGCCCCTCACCACCAAAGAAGTCGCCAGCCCGCACTACCACACTGTTTACCCCGCTGGCAGCGGCAGCGCGCAGTTGCTGTTCAATGTCGATACGAACGCGGGCCTTGCTGTTGTTGCCAATCTGTGGCGTGTCCAGGTGCAACTCGGCGGGTAATGACTTTCCAAAGTTGTACACGTTACCGGGAAACATCAGGAGCGCGCCGCTGGCTTTCGCGGCAGCTAGCGCATTGGCGGCCAGCGGACGCGCAAATCGCTCCCACTGCGTATAAGGCGGGTTGAGCGCATTGACGATCACGTCCATCCCTTGTGCTGTTCGGCACAGTGCATCGACCTGCATCGCGTCAATTTGTACCGGCTCGACCTCTTTTGGCCAGCTGACCTGAGTGCGTCGGACCTGTGCGCGGACCTGCCAGCCTGCTTTAGCAAATGCGTGGGTTGCCATAGTTCCAAAGCGTCCGTTGGCACCAAATATCAGTACTGAAGGAGTGTGATGGCTCATGGTTATTCCTGCTTGATAATTGGATGATCCTATTCTGCCTGTCGAAAATGTATGGCACAATCCGTATATCTGAATGCAAGGTATGCATTGATGAATACATTAGACTCTTCAGTACCAAAGGCACAACAACCGGACTGGAACCTGCTGCGCGCATTTCTGGCAGTAGTGGACGCAGGCTCATTAACCGGTGCAACGCGCTTGCTTGCAACCAGCCAGCCTACGCTGAGCCGCCAGATTGCCGAGTTGGAATCGTCACTTGGTATAGCACTTTTTGAGCGGGTGGCACGCGGCTTGCGCCTGACCGCAGCGGGCGAAGCGTTAGTATGGCCAGCACGACAGATGCAGACAGCGGCGCAGGCCGTGTCGCTCACTGCATTAGGCCAGACGCAGCAGTTGGGCGGCACGGTGCGTCTGACCGCTAGCGAGATGACCTCTGCCTATGTACTACCTGAGATACTCAAGCTGTTGCGGCAAACCCATCCAGCGATTCAGATAGAGTTAGTGGCGTCCAATCGGGTAGAAAACTTGTTGGAACGTCAGGCCGATATCGCCATACGCCATACCCGTCCGACGCAAGGCGGTTTGGTGGCAAAGCGCGTGGGTGATGCCAAAATAGGGGCATTTGCGCACGTCGATTATCTGAAACGCGTCGGCGGAGAAGTCGATCTGGCTCGTGCAGGTGACTATGACTGGATTGGTCTCGATTCATCCAATATGATCCTGCGTGGATTTCGCGCTGCAGGCATGCCGGTCGAACGAGAGTTCTTTGCATTTCGTTGCGATAACCAAATAATTGGGTGGCAGGCAGCGTTGGCGGGTCTTGGAATTGTATTTGCCCCTGTCAGCGTAGCGGCACGATGGCCCGAGATGCAATTGGTGCTGCCAGAAGAGTTGGTCCCCAATATGCCTGTCTGGGTAACCGCGCACCGGGAACTACGTAACAGTGCTCGCATCCGCTTGGTATTTGACGCACTGGCGGAAGGTTTGCAAACGATGGTGGTGGGTTAGGTCGAATTCTTCAATGTGTAGCGGATGCCTACTGAAAGAAGCATGTCATGAATAGGCTTGGGGTGGAGGCAAAGTAAAATTCAAAAGAAATTTTATTTCCAGAGTTGATTGTGTCCTGGTGCCAGAAAATCGAATGCAACGCATTTTACGAGGTCTCATTTTATTTGCATAGTTCGGTCTCGCTGTTTCTTATCAAAGCCTCGGCCGAGAACTGACTGATATAACTGGCTGTGCGTGCCGAATTTCCATGCGTTAAGGGATGGGGCCTACAGCAACTGCCCAAACTCGCTCATTGAAATAATCACTTTCTCCAATTTTCTGCCTAAGAGTGTAAGTTCATATTCTGTTGTGACAGGAACGGTCGGGTATATGGTTCGCTTGACCAGTTGGTTTTTTTCTAGCAGGCGCAAACGGGCTGCAAGCAGTTTAGGACTGATCTTTTCCAGACTCCTTTGCAGTTCCGAATAACGCTTCTTGCCGCTTAACAGGTCGCGAACGATCAAAGTCGTCCATTTCCCCTCGATTATTTTCGAAGTTTTACGAACAGGACATTCTTCAGAACAGGGGGTTTCATTTGCGTATGCCATAGCCTTACTTTCCTTTGTGACTCTAGCTTTCTAAAAGGTAACTACTTCCGAAAGGATAGTTTAAATGTTAGATTTCGCCAAGCACTTAATCACACAGGAACATATCATGAAAAAACTAAACTATCTTTTGAAACTCGTAGGAAGTATTCAAATCTTTTTGGGATTGGCTTACCTCTTTGCTCCGGCACTTTTTCTGCATGCCATGGGGCATTCTATGCCGCAACCAGATATTTACTATCCGCTTGGTATGTTGGCAGCGCGCTTTATTTCCTATGGTATAGCGTTGTTTATCATATCAAGTGCACCCGCCCAACACGTGCTATGGATAAATTTTATGATCCTGATTCAGGTAATTGATCTGGGTGTGGGCATTTTCTACACATCAATTGGCGTGATACCGCTTTCCTTGTCAGCGTTCCCGATGTTTAACGCGACATGGATTATCCTTCTGTTAACAATGTGGCACCCCATGAAGGAACCCGCAAATGGAATAGCCCATTGATTGATTATTACCATAGGATGAACATCCTGGCCTTGTTGTGTTTCAGCCCTGCCTCGCTGTTTCACAAGATAAACGCGTTACCTTGGTATCAGGGAGTTTTACGAACCTGGGCCGATAGTTTAGGATACAAAACGTGTGATTCGATATTGGAAGTGGGGTGTGCAACGGGGCAGCTTACGCAATACTTGGCTCAGTGTGGTGCGGTTGTTATCGGTGTGGATAAGTCACCCAAGATGTTGCAGAAGGCGAATGCAGCTCATACGGACAGGGCGCATTTTGAGCTGGCCAGTGCGTTGGACTTGCCCTTCGAAGATAACCAATTCGATTACGTTATCGCTGCTTCCTTGATTAATATCATCTCCGAACCAGCGATAGCGATGCACGAAATGACGCGGGTATGTAAACCGGATGGGAAGGTCTCAGTACTGGTGCCGCAAACAGGTATGATGGACGAAGATGTCGCCAGTCTGTAAATCAGCACGCAATTATTGCCAGAAAACAGCATAGTCTTTTACTATCTGTTCTATCCCAAGCTCGATTGCATAAGGTTTGTGTGGTTTTCCACTGTGCTGTTTTTTTAGAAAAGTTGGAAAACAGGTCTGCTGTTTCACACTCTAAAAGGACAATTACCCCAGATTTTACGTTTTGGGGGTTGGTCAAAAATAGCCATACATACTATTATGTGCTACCGTCGTTGTCCCTACCGGCATGCGGAGCGAAGAGTTTTTTTGCCTTCTTCCATGCCTCACTACCAATGAGATGACCAACTCGGCGACCTTCCATGTCGCCATCGCGGAAGTGAATACCACCATAGCGTCGAGATATACCAGCCTCATCCGAAGCGTCGGTAAACGTAGCCCAGGAAAGCAAAATATCTGCAGCCGGCACACTACCAGGCTCGACGCGTGAAGTGCCCTTCCCGATCGTCACGCCGTATCCGAACACATCGCTGCCCGTAAAGAGTTTTAGCACCTCCGCCGCAGAAGCACTATACGTGCTGTGGCCCGAAACATATTCGGCAAACGGCGGTGTTACAACTGTGCTCGCTTGGTATGGATTCCAGCTTCCTCCCAGGACATCTCGCGTACCTTGATAGGCGCCGCCCCATGCTTTAACTGTTTGACCATTGAACAAGTAATGAATGGCACTTACAGGGCGAACGTAATCGTATTGGCGTTTAATGCCCCATGTCCACACGCTAGCATCGAACAGCGCATTATTCATGGCAAAAAACAACTTAGCGTCCTTGTCCACATTATAACCATCACGTTCCGATACAAACTGAGCAAAAAGGCTCCAGTGTCCAGGAGGTAATTCAGAGTTCGGACCATCTGCCCAATATTCTGCAATAACCTTTTGAACATCAGTCAACGTGGCACTATAGCTTAGAATCTCGCGTGCTTGCTCCAAGTATCCCATGGAGCCTGCCAGACTGGGTGCTTTAATTTTATATTGTTGGAGCGATTTGAGGGCGAAGGGGACTACATTACCCCAATGCGGCGCGATGAATTTTTGGTTCACGGTACCCCCGTGGCCATTGCTTACACGGAGCGGTTGCCAGTGGTTGGGGTCAATGATCGAATCGGGGGTATTTACCGGTTGATAGCCGGTGTAATCGCTGTAGGCCCCTGGGGCTAAGTCGCCCAGTTGGTTGGAACCATCTGCGTGACGAAAATCGAGTACAGCCTTACAAGCCACGTTGCCAATCCCTTCAGGGGTTGCCATATCGTTCGTCCCGCTGATCGGGTTGTATCCAAGCGAGGCCATCTTTGCATCAAACACAGGTTTCTCGCTGGGGAAAAGATCGACTGCTGCACGGTAAGCAGCGTAATTGATCGCTTTGGTCTTGTTGGCATCGGTTCGCTCACCTTCCGGTCTACGCAAAGCGCTGCCCAAACGCGTTCCGATTGCGTCTGCATCATAAGCGGCCCATGCGTCATACATGCAGGTATGAGAAACGGCCAGCATGCGCGCTACCATAGGAGGCCCAGGATGAGTGACGCGAATCGCTTCAAGTATTACATTATTCCATTCAATTACCGCCGAAGGCGAGGCTTCAGCTTCCACTCCCATCGCAACTAAACTTGCCAAGCTTAGGGGGACTACTTTTAACAACAATTTTAGCAATTCCATACTTTGAACTCCCTATATGATCTGAATTAATGTGTTCGTCCAACCGTCCTTTAGCAGTGGTTTTTTTCTATAGCCAATATTCACCAATCCATTGCGTATTCTTGAAGTCGATGAAAATGCGCTTTGGCACCAAACGTGTCACAGCTTTGTTGTGTAATTCAATTTCCGGTTGACGTCCTAAATTCGCAGCAATCTCCAAACTGCAATTTGACGATGTGACTGGGCGGAAATATACGGCGAATTTTTCATTGACGTAAACTGGTGTCTTGTTGCGAGGTTTTTCATGAAAGTGAATGTATTTTTTTACCATACAAGAGAAGTACAGTTCCATCTCGACATACAGAGGGCGTTTTCGGCGATCAAGCTCGCGTTGGGCGCGCGCCGTCCATTCCACCAAGAGGAGTCTGTTGTTGATAGAAATCTTTTTACTTAAAAGTTCACCATTCAGCGCATTCGCTAAAAACTTATGAAAGTGCACAGAAAGGCGTGACATTACAACGCTTACCTATCTACCTGGGCTAGCGCCAATACGACATTCTTGCCGCCAAACCCGAAGCTATTTACTAAAATTCGCTGCAAATGGGGTGTCTGATGCATTTTTCGTACATAACTAAGATCACACTCCGGATCTGATTCAGATAAATGAAGTGTTGGAGGGATTATTCCGTCACGTATCGAAAGCAACGAAGTGATTATTTGAAAAATTCCGCTTGCCGCGAATGCATGACCTAGCGCCCCTTTCACAGAGCTTATCGGTATTCGTCCTGCATCTTGCCCGAGTGCCATTTTGATTGCGTGCGTTTCTACTCGATCTAAGTCGGTGGTACCCAAACCACATGCGTTTATGTAATCCACCTGATGCGCATTCCAGCCAGCAGTTTGGATGGCCTTTTCAATTGCTAACCGAGCAAGCATGCCATCTTCTCTAGGCTTAAACATTGAGTAAGCATCGCAACTGGCACCCGAGCCGACAAGCTCACCGTAGATTCTCGCCCCCCGTTGCGCGGCGTAACTATAATCTTCCAGAATGACAGATCCAGCGCCTTCACCCATCACAATTCCACAGCGGCGCGCATCGAAAGGCCGCGGTAGATCACGTATACGCCCCCCATCGTCGGGAGCCAACATCCCACCTGCTTCCATGGCGGCAAAAATTGTCGGATGCAGGGGTGCCTCTGCACCGACAACTACTACGGCACGGCATTCTCCATTACGGATTAGTTCGGCAGCGCGCACCATAGCGCTAGCAGTCGAAGAGCAGCCATTTGAAATGCTCTCGCTAGGGCCTGTTACACCAAGTGCAATGGATATCTCTCCAGAAAGTGCATTGGCAAAGGTCGCAGACATGGTGAATGGACTGATTCGCCTTAGGTTTCCTTCGCGCACCAAGTCGTGTGTCCTGAATGCCGTACCTAGTCCGCCAATTGATGTGCCTGCACAAACACCAATATCATCTGTAGTGCCAAGAGCAACATCAAAGCCTGAATCTGACCAAGCACGCAATGCAGCTAGCAAACCAAATTGGGTTACGCGATCGGTACGTCGAGACAACTTTGCACCCAGCGTATTAACTTGGTCGAAGTCGCAAACTTCAGCTACCAACGAAGAAGCAAATGACGAAGTGTCAAAGCTGGTAGCTGGGGCCACACCAGACTCGCCAGCGCATAACCTAGACCAGAATTGTGTAATGTCACTGCCCAGAGGAGATACAATGCCGAGCCCGGTCACCACAACTCTCACCTTTTTTTGTTGTGCATCATAGTATGGGGCTTCCAAGGATTTCTCCATTTTTCCCATGACTTCAATATTTGCTAACATGCCGTTCCCCACCGTGCCATTTCTCCTGATGTTCTGCCTGTGTTTTGGTATAAGCACCTTGTTTGAAATGCATGTCATAGAAGTCCATATCCAGGTGATGTGCCTGGTAGGTATACGCGCAACGAAACGCATCTACATGGGCCGGAAATCTGCCATAAATTTTTTGGACGTATTCACAGAAAGCTATTGCCGCGTCAATTGTCCGTTCCGAATGCGCTAAAACAGGTACGTCAAACGTCTCAGGCTTCCATGGTGTGTATCCTTTTTGGCGATAAAACCCTTCGGGTCCAAATTTCGATTTGACTACAGTCTGAACTGCTTCGGACATGCTTTTTACAAAAGGGGGTAGCAAGCTGTTCCATACCGGTAGCCTACCAATCGGGTTCGAAGGAACCCCAGACCGTGTCGCCGCCTCAAATTGAAAACCCAGACCTTCGAATACTTCCGGATTGCAGCCAAGCATATGACGTCCACTGCCCAGCGTTTGGATACTACCGCCAAGTCCCATTGCTTGAGTCATGAGCATCATGTTTTGGCAAATGATGCCTTGTTCGATAGCGGCGGTTTCTGCAACCATCGAATCTAGATCGCGCAACCGCATGATCCGGCCATCTTTAGGTTGTTCATACAAGTGTCCACCTTGTGACTGTCTAAAATCAGCTAGTCCACAAGGCGCATCAGCATTCTCTGTATCGATAATAAAAAAACCATATTCCTCACTCAAAAGGAGTAAGAGGAGATTCAGATAGATCGGCACAACACTGGTAACAGGAATAAAATATGTGCTGCCTGCTACATTGCTATATGGCTGATTAAAAGCATGCATATATGGCAAACGGCGTGGGATTTCCAAGCGCTGATTGGAGACTTTTACGATACTCGAAGGCACATCATGTTGTGGCAATTCGTGATGACATGGATTAAAAAATACGCCATCGTCGTTTGTAAGGAAAATCTGCGAGGTGTGGGCTCCGCAGGCACTCGGAATAGTTCGGCCACGGAAATTCATTAAAGTGCGCCCTTCGCTGTTCCCCGTCCCTTGGGCCGTGTCCGTATGCTCATCAAAGGCCATATCACCTATGTTGTTTCCTGTATCACCGATACCTGCAAACAACAATAGTTCTTCTTCTTCCTTCGCGAGCGGCATAGGTGGTAATTGACTGCTGAATTGTAACGGCCCCCTTGTAATGTCCATACCTACGGCAAACCGACGACTTCTACGATTAATCAGCGCTGCAACTAATGGATAATCGGCCACTTTAAGCAAGCTGGCAGACAATCTTGAATTTTTCATGTTAGGTTCCTAATTGCCAGGAGCAATTGAAGAAACAAGGTTTGGTGGCTCGAAAATTGTAGAGCTACCAAACCCGTTTTTGCTAGTAAAAAACATATAAAAACTGTATATGTTTATGATGTTGCGACCTTCCCAGAGCCAATAAGTTGGCCATGCGGCAACCCGAATTGTATCTCTCTAATGAGAATCTCGAGTAAGCGATTAGACTGTTCAAACTCAGGGTAAAGTTATGAACGCTTTGTCGACTCCTACTGAGTAAGGCAACTGAGGGCCCATAGGGCCATCAGGGTCGACCATGTCACCCTCTAGGAAAATATCACCTTTGGCGTTTGCAAACAGGCCGGTGCCACCATCTACCGTGCAGAGTCCAAAATAGTGAATGACAGCAGGTAGTTCATTAGGTAAAGTCACCATGCGCGAAAATCCGTTGCCATGAGTTATTACCGTGTCTTCAACCCCATCCCCATCTATGTCACCGAAAGAAATGATTGTAGAATTCATCGGGGAAACTCTGCCACCAAATAGATTGGGCGTGCCAACCACCTGCATTGCAATCGGATCACGCGTTATACTGCCATCAGGTAGCACAATTTGAGACGGAAATTCAATGTAACCTGTATCCTTACCTTTGGCATGCATCCGAAGTTTTTTCATAGGGTCTTTCGTGATTTTAATTATTTCAGCGGTGCCGGTATATTTCATCGGCATCCCAAACCCAGTTGGTATTTCTGGGGAAATTCGTTCAATAGATGTTTTTACCTGAAAGGAAAATTGCAGTTGATTATTGTTTTCACTATTGCGGCGTCCATCGTCTGCCAAGACGGAACTTGTGAATCCAATAGTAACAACCAATGCTGTCACCAAAATTGAGCATTGCTTCTTGGTTGAATAATTGTTTCTGTATCGTGAAATCATTTTGTTTGACATCGTTAACCTCCATAGATTTTTTTTAAAAAGTTGCTGCACTGTTTTATGTTATGGCTTCATGGCAATAACATATTGAAAATAATCCGAGCCATGCTTTTTTTCAATTTTGCAGAGCACCTAACAAAACTTCGAGCCCTGGCCTCACCCTGTAATTTTCTGTTTGGTCAACGAATACAATCTTGCCTTTTGTGTCGGTCACGATAACAGTTGGGAAAACAGTGTCAGTGTTGTAGCCAAAAACTTGAAGACCAAGCGGAAGTCCCGCGATGTGGCTAATTCCAAGTTTTCTAGCAGCTTTCCCTTCTTTATCAACTAGAAACTTGAATGAGACGCCTAAGTTCATGGCTAATTTGGCGCTTTTGTTTTGTGGTTGAGGACTGATCAAAGCCACCGTGACCCCGCGCTGCTGAAATTCCTGACACTGGTTGGCTAGTTCCCGCACTTGCGCCATACAAAGCGGACACCAGTTGCCACGGTAAAAAACCAGCAGTAAGGGGTTTCCAAACAGACTATCAATGCGAACCGCTTGGCCGGTTTCATCGGCTAGATCAAGCACTGGAAGCATCTCGCCTACGTGCAATGCTTTAGTAGCAGGTCGTCCTAAAATCGAGTACCAGTACAAATAGGCGAGTGTGCCGACTAGGCTCAAGACAAGCGCAGCAAGGAATGGAAGGTTAGCCGTTTGAACTTCCCCGTCATTCATCAATCCGATGCCCGCAAGTGCTGTGCCGAGCGTGGTTGCCACTAGCAGCAAAGGAATATGCCGCGTTGTACGAGGCAACCATCCCCCATAGTAAAGGCCAATCAGGCATGAAACTGCCCCGCTAGCTACGGCAGCACCGATCCAAGCCAGCGAATTGCCTTCTGAAATGAGCTTGTACACTGCCATCAGGAACAGGGCTACATTCCCGGTCATGTACATTCCTACAAATACAGCTTTGAGATGGTTTTGTAGCATGTTTATAATCCACTTAAAAAATGTGACCATGTACATTTTGGTTATATATTGGATATCGGTAAACTGTCCTTTCGGACAGGTGGTCATTGTGATGACTGCTCGATTAGCTATAGCTTGCGTTGAGGCTGTAGAAAAAACTTTTATCATATTTTTTTCTGATTAACCCTCAAACTCAGCCAGTTTCGATTCCGAAGATTCTTGCCGAGTGGCTCTCTATAGAGTTTTTTCCCAACATGTACCTTATCGAACGGAAACCCGCATCAAGATCAGAACTTTGACCAGATTGGCTGAGTTTGAGGGCTAATCAGATATCTTTTAGACAGTAATTGCTTCCTCGTTTCAAAACGAAACAAGGATTTCTCGCCAATCAATAGATATTTTTTACTACACGTGACTTGCAGTTTGTTAATTTATGTTCTGAAACGACCCGCATATCCCTGTCACGGCTGATATCTAGCATGGTGATCTCAATATCAACTACAATTCTACATCTTGATGCAAATGGCATTTTGCGACATAATGCCATGATTGCTTTTTCTATAACTTCGTTAATTGTCAGCCAGCAATAATTTAGGATATTCTTCTTGAGTGAACTGGAACAGAAATTGTCGCGTGGAGATTTGTACAGGCTCCTGGATTTCATCGAGTTTTGCCGGTGCGCGGACAATCAGGACAAAGTTGTGCCTGCACTCGCACAACTTGACGACATCATTCCGTTTCAAGCTGGTATCGTAGGACTTCTGAAAGTTTCCGGTAGTTCGCTTAAGCAAACGGTGCGAACCTTTTCACTCGGACACTCACCCGAATTTCTGGATAATTATTCCAGGCAGGCTTTTGCGCAATACGATCCACTAGTCGCCCGCGGTTTGAGTGAATCCGATCCTTTTTCATGGGAAGAGGCTATATCTTCGCACACCCGACCAGTCAACGCAGTCCAGGTGAAAAAGCTTCTGGAATTGTCCGCTGACTATGGCCTCAAGCGCGGGCTCGCATATGCATCACGCCCCATGCCGCGAAGCAACGAAGTAAGCTATATTTGCCTTGAGACGGGACGCGAACCTTTTTCGAGTGCCCATTCTGAAGCACTTCGTTTTGCACTACCCCACCTGCATGAACTTTTGCGACGGGTATGTCAGAAGGCGCATGAGGAAATTGCGCCAGTACTCAGTGTCCGCGAACTGGAAGTGTTGCAATGGTTGAAAGAGGGTAAGACAGCGTGGGAAGTCGGTGCAATACTGTCTATTTCAGAGCGTACTGTGAAGTTCCACATCACCAACTGTTACACCAAGCTGAATGTCACAAATCGATCTCAAGCGATTGCACGGGCGATGTGCCTAAACTTGATCTGAAGAGGCTGTACTGCAATCGAAATGGTAGGTAGGGTGGTTGAATATTTTCAATTGGCTGTTGCTTTTGTTTCTGAATATATCAACGCACTATTTTTGCTAGATAACTGAACATTATTTCTTACACCAAGCTCGATTATATGCGACTCGAATTATTTTCATAATATGCTGATTAACATAAAGAAACTATTTTCTGAATTTTGAGATTCCCCGGTCTTACAAGAAAAGGCGCGAAAGCCTGATAATTTTTCTGTGAAAGTCTGCTTCATAAGCATAATGAGCCATTAGCTTGCGATCAATGAATGACCGTTCCTGGCACACTGTGGGAAATGCGTTTTGCTAACAGCCTGCCGCAAAGCCGTCATTCATAGTCAATCGAATTCTGACGGGGGCGACCGGCCGCTTAGGCCGATTTAACGGACTAATGCACCAGCTGTCCTACTCCCAGCTTAGTGCCGCTTTGTGACATTTGTATCGAGACCTCGGGAACTACTTTAGCTCGAGGCTGAACTCTATAAACTGGACTTATCATAGTGCGCTAATCGGATATCGTCGCAATTTTCCATAAAATCTTTGTAATTCGCCCCCTTAAAATAGTGCGTAGCATTGTATAAGCTCAAGGGCGATCCACAATGTTAAGAGTCGGTTCACATCAGCAAGCTTTCAAAGTCTGTCATTTATCATGGCTCAATCGTTATTTCTTCCGCTTGTCCAAACTGCACAACTAGCGTTAGTGGGTGAATTTTGAGTGGGAAAAAGATCACTTTGAAAGGTGAAGGGGCCGACAGTTTTGAGAGAGCAGAAATATTCCGCAAGCGGTGGTTGACACCTGGTGTTTCCGGATAGGCGACAACTGCACGGCCTAATTGATAACCAAGCCATTCCATACCCAATGCAGCGCCAGCCAAATATTTTGCCTGTTTGTGTATGGCTGGACCAGATTTCCTGCTACGTTCAACCTCTAGCCATATCCAATCCTGTCCAGGCGGCTTGGCCAAACCATCGGGAATTTTCATACCGGAACGAGTTCTGCGATGCAGCTCGCGCCCAGTGACAATTTGGAAACCCTTGTTTTTCCACTTTGCGAGAATTTGATGGGCAATCAGGTCGTGGAGCCAAGTGGAAGAAATGGTGATGTCTTTTGAAGTCCATGCATCAATCCCACGCACCTCCCAAAGGCGGTCTGCGCCTGCTTGGCCAAGTAGATAGGCCCGTGCATGTTTGCTGTCATTCTCTCCTTGTAATGGACGAAAAAATATCTGGCGTTTTTCTACAAGGCGTCTTAGTAGCCGCTCTGCCAGCGTTCTGGATTGATTCGATGACGAGTACAATAGAATCCCGACTTCCCTTGCGCGAAGCCAGCCAAAGCGGTGGAGAAGATGTAGGGCATCCAGCTCAAGTCGCTGGCCTTGTATCCTGGAAGGCGTGTGAAAATCATCAAGCGAGGTGTCTAGTTGTATATCCATGTTGGTATGCTCAGGTATGTGCTCTGCATATATTCTGCCTGAGCAGGGGATAGCAATTGCAAGGTGAAATCGAAGAATTCGGCATCGTCGTGGTGCTGCGCATCCGATCTGAACGCTCGGAAGCCACGACTGGAGCCGCTGAACGCTGCTCCTGCCTCATGCAAAATATTTTTGCGCCGCCACGCCTCTCCGCCTTCGGCTCCGTCCCCTTCGGGGCGCACTGCGTGCGGACGGGCAATCAGCTTCGCCGACTACTGCTACCCTTCCGCTAATGCTCCAGGGTTGCATCGCCCCTACGGGGTCGTTGCTGGACGCACCGATCTGGAACCAGATTGCCCGTCCGCCCCATGGCGGGCGGGGCGGCGGGGCGATGCCCCCACCACCTAACGCGCGCTGGGGCGCGCTGTCTCACTGTCGCTCGCCTACGGTGGTGGCTCCCCCGGCAATAAATAAGCTGCGCTAGGGCGCAACTCATTTATTGGGCTGCGGTTGAATACCTTGCCCCACCGCAAAAGCGGTGGCTCCTGAGTGCGGTGGTTTTGGTTACCTATGCGTTCTGTACTAATGTTCTTTGCTATCGTTATCAATAATGTAGTGTGCTGGGTTGGTCACCACTCCTTGCTCGCTATAGATTAAGTATTAGCCAATTTTATCCTGCACTGATTGCAATTAATTATTCAGATTTGCGTGTTCAAATTTAGATATCTGAATCGGAATTCAAAAACAGATGTCTTCTTCTGAATACGAATTCAGATTCATGATCTGTTAGGCAAATTGCCACATAATTGACGACCCAAATCTGAATAATTGATATGCGTGAGAAAGTTTGACGCCACACTTGGCTGAGTACCCGATAAGCTATAACCAGAAACGAAAAAATTGATATGGATGACCTTAGGTTGGCAGTAACTACTATTTTGCACATTAATTGTGTGAAGTGTTGCTTGCTATTTTTTCTACAATTTAAAGGGCTTCCAGATTTTATTGTGAGTAAAGACCCAAACCACATTAATGGACGAAATCAACCTTTAGAAGTTTTGATAGCAACACACTGTAAAATCCGGGATCTCCAATGAAATTGTTATATAGCTAGATTTTCAGATGATGCTTTTGTCCAAGAGGTGTTTTTTTTGAAATCCTCATCAGTAAGTTTGGATAGAGCTAAAAAAAGATGCCCAACCAAAGGTCGGGCAATATAATACAACAGCGATTTGTAGCTGCTGCAGTCGTAAAATAGAGAAAATGGCGTTCTAGGGGGAGTCCACCTGAATAAAACTCCTCTATAGATGATCAATTTATAAATGGCATCAACAAGCAGCATGTTTAAAACTTACCCGCTAAAATTCGTATGTTTCACCGGATTGCATCACCTTTGCATTAAAAAACTTGTGTTTTGCAATCACCAGGTAAAACCAGTCTGGCAGCTTTGCAGAAAGGTTTTGAAAAAATTCCTTTTCAGAAAAAGGGTAATTTTCATATCCATGGCTTTGTGGGACATCGGTATTCGTACTGAATTTATGGAACCAGAATTTCGACACAGGACTGCACATAGTCCACACTGAATCACCTGGTTTAATGACAGCACTTTTAACCGTAACCCAGTCAGGTACAATAGATTCTCCAATTTGAACTTTATTCGCCCTGGGAGTGAACAGGTAACATCCTCTTCCGCAACCGTTCCCGTCCAGCGTGATATTGGCAAATTTCTTTGCCATATCAAATTGTGCACTAGAATCCGGATCAGCCAGCTTACCGCTATAATCCTGAGGCAAAGCATCCACCATACCTTTTTCAAATATCTTTAAAAATTGATCTGCAGCATCAGAATTACTCTTGGCCATAGATTTCGGCATCATGGCGCACACATGATTAAATCCAGCATCAGTCAGGGTGGTTTTAACCTGTAGATCTTTTTTGATATTAGCAGCACCATAAATAACGGCCGCTGTACCAGTAACAATGCCCGGCAATCCAGGCGTGCCTCTAATCAGTGCATCTGCGCTGGCAACACCATCCATAACAGCAGAACCAGGCGAATTATTTAAAGTTTTAGTGGTTTTGATCTCTTTACCATTATTGGCATATCCATCAGTAAAATTACCATATTCAACCACACACCAAGCCAATGTATGATTATTTGCACACCCATTATTAATTGTATTTTCTGTGAATTTGTATTGCTGAGTAGAAACACACCCCTCAATTAATAACACCAGTAAAATTATCACTACTTTCAATTTATTTCTCCTTCAAGAAGCAACATGATCACTGATTTCTTTATTATTTTTTCTATGATTGGTTTTTTTGGCGGTATAAATTGTAAAAGCCAGCACACACAATCCAAACATGATAAATATGCCCATCGCGATTAGCACACCATTCGGTAACATCATCATCTCCTATTTAAATTAAAGTAGTCTTCAACGCCAAACAAATTAAATTGTTATGAACATAAATTGCTCAACAATTATTTATTCCGCTAACTTTGAAGAATGGTCTGTAATTATGATGCGTCAGGCAATTTCGCCTTCCTGATTCACTTCAGGACCCCATCCCATTTGATCCAGTGCAAGCCCTAACAAAAGACTAGCCTCTCCGGTTGGCAGATCTGGTGGTACATGGAAACGTTCTGGTATGATCAGCGTGTGTCTGATACCCATGTTAACCTGGTAAAGTCCACGCCCGTTCAGACCTGTAGTCAGGGTACCGTAGACACCCTTGCCATTAATGCCTTTTACTTTCCAGCACCAGATTCCCGTATTCTCTGATACGTTATCTATTCGGTAGGCCATGGACACTCCATATGGTTAACGTAATAATCGTTATCTTGGACGCTCACGTCTTTCCCAATTATCAATGTTACGATACTCACGCATTTGTTCAAGCATTTCTTCTTGCAGCGCATTTTGACGTTTAAGTTCATCACGCACATGAAATGGAATGAAATACCTCCTCGCCCAAATCGATGCAAACAGGATCCAAGCGAAAAATAGTATTTTTCCAATATTTCCCGAAATAATATCGACAACAAAGAAGAAACTTCCGATTGCGTAAAAAGCTGTCACTAAAACTGTCCTCGATTTTACCTTGATGACACCAATCTCAGCGATATATGCCATCAGGAAAGCGGCAGCAAAATAAGTTAGCAACCAGCCAAACTGGGAATCTTGTTGGGGATCAGGAATGGTGAGTCTAGGGTGGTCAATGAAATCAAATGCCCAATATAACAAGTAACAAACTACAGCAAGGTAAATCAAGCCAAAGAACGTCATTGCTTTTTCTGGTTTTTTAATCCAATTCATGTTATTTCCTTCACGGAATAGGCGGCTAATCATCAATTCATTTTTTGATGAGTGATGCTACCCATTGTTCGCTTCCGCTGAGCAATAGTATTTGCTCCGGAAGTAACGACTAGCGCTTTGATCTCAATGAGAGAATAAGCCACAAGTCGCGGCGCGCTCCCTTTTTCATATCTTTGATTGCATGAAAGAGGGGTAGGTTGGAATAGTGATTATTCCTCCACTAAATGCTACTTATAGTCTGTAGATTCAAAGTCGTCAAGATCGGCATGCTGATACCCTATGAAAAAAGGGAAAAAAACGATCTCAGCTCGGCAGCGATTTGCCATGAACCTGCGCAAGGCACGCCTAGCCAGAGATATATCGCAGGAAGAACTTGCAGAACTAGCGGAATTGCATCGGACTTATGTAGGATCAGTGGAGAGGGGGGAAAGAAATATAAGTATCGACAACATGGAGCGCCTTGCCACGGCGCTCCAGTTAGATGTTATCGAATTGTTGCAAGGCATTTAGATCCGAAAAAATATTCCGTTACGGATGCCGGATAGTTTTTTAACCCAGATGTTGAAAGGGAGGGTGATTATGATAAAAGGGCTAAGTTTAAGCAAATTTAGCTCGATTATTTTGGTACCCTCAAGCTGAAAGAGCCTTTTAAGTGCAAGGCTACTCTTATCTGAATGCACCCACCAAGTGAGGTCATCTCGTTCAGCACCAACCGCTGACGCCCACTTTTGTAAGATAGGCTTTGCTTCTCGCTTATATTCTCCTTTTTTGGGTTGAGACCAAAGGGATACACTCCCTGTTTTGTATTTTCGCACCCATAAAATGGCACCTGGAATTTCAATTTTAGCCACAATGGCTTTCATTGATCGCCGTGATTTTAGCTTCTCTTTGTAACTGTTCATAAAACCTCCTTTTGAAGTGAACAGTGTTAATTGGCTGAACATGGATTAATAAAACAGCGCGTATTGAATTAGTTGTTCCCATTAATGGTTTACATTATGTATAATAAATTTTGTTTTTGTAAACTTCGCTGAATTAGGAGGGAACTATGTTTAGCCAGCGATTATTCCGCGCGCGCAAAGCTGCCGGGTTATCTCTACGAGCATTAGGCGATGCAATTGGTCTTTCTCATGCTTCTATCAAGAAATACGAAGATGGTGTGGCAATGCCATCCTCGGAGATATTGATTAAGCTTTCTCGGGCGCTCAATGTGCGGACTGAATATTTTTTTCGTCCAGAAACTGTTGCGCTGGATGGGATTGAGTATCGAAAGCGCAGTTCTCTACCCAAGAAACAGCTTAATGCTATTACGCATGGGGTGATCGACCAGATCGAACGGCGAATTGAGCTAGAGAGCCTGTTTCCCACCCCGCCTGTAATTCCATTCGCGCCTGTCGAAGGTCTGCCTGACGCTATTGTAGACGTCTCGCAGATCGAGGGGGTGGCTGAGACCGTTCGCCAGGCGTGGAAGCTGGGCTTTGATCCCATACCAGACCTGATTGATGTCCTTGAGACGCACGGCATTCGTGTCTTTATTGTAGATACAAATACCGACCGGAAATTTGATGGTTTAGCCGCTAAAGTTAACCAGATGCCGATTGTCGTTGTGGGAAGTAATTGGCCTGGTGACCGGCAACGTTTTACCTTGGCTCATGAGTTGGGGCACCTGATGTTGGCTGGTCGCCTAGCGGCTGACATCGATGAAGAGAAGGCGTGCAATCGATTTGCAGGAGCATTTTTGATTCCTCGGCAGTCAGTGCTTCAGGAACTTGGCCAGCACCGAAATTATATTGAGCCCAAAGAACTGGCCCTCCTTAAGGAGGAATTTGGCCTAAGCATGGCCGGTATTCTCTATCGGGCAAGCGACCTTGGAATTGTTACGCATGCTTACCGTGGCGATCAGGCCCGATTGTTCCGAATTAAAGGGTGGCATGTAACTGAACCATGTATACCATACCCCGCGGAGAAGGCTCATGTGTTTGAGCAGCTGGTTTTTCATGCACTCGCAGAGGATTACATCGGGGAGTCAAAGGCAGCAGAGCTGATGAAGATGTCTCTGACCGCCTTCCAAACCGTGCGCGCTTTGGAGGGCAGTAATGCTGCTGTTCATCAGTGATGCCAATATTCTGATCGATATTGAGATTGGTGGTCTCGTTGCTCCAATGTTCAGTCTCAGTTATCAGTTTGCTGTCCCTGACGTATTGTTTTACGAAGAACTCGATGAGCAACATGGGTATCTATTGGGAATGGGTTTGGAGTCTAGGTCATTGAATGACAATATGGTGACTCGGGTTGAACAGCTTGCTCAAAAATACCCGCGTCCAGGCCGTATGGACCTATTCGCGCTGGTGTTGGCGGAACACGAGAAGTGCCCATTATTAACAGGTGACAGTGCCTTGAGAGCGGTGGCTGATCAGGAAAATATTCAGGTTCACGGAACACTTTGGCTGGTTGAGGAAATGGTGAAAACAGGGAAGATATCAGTTCAGGTTGCTCGAAATGCCTATCTGCAGATGCAGGTGCATGGCCGTAGATTGCCTTGGCACCTTGCCGAGCAGCGGCTGCATGCAATAGAAGAAGGGTTGCAGCCTTGAGCGCAAATGAAATCACGCTCAACCAGATTGAATCCCATCTCTGGGAGTCCGCCAATATCCTGCGTGGCCCGGTGGACGCGGCTGACTTCAAGACTTACATCTTCCCGCTGCTATTCTTCAAGCGCATCTGCGATGTCTGGGACGATGAATACGCTGAGATTGTTGCGGACACTGGAGATGCCGAACTTGCGTTATTCCCGGAATCACATCGCTTTCAGATCCCGGATGACTGTCACTGGAATGATGTGCGTGCCGTAGCCACCAATGTGGGCAACGCACTGCAACGGGCCATGCGCGAGATCGAGAAAGCAAATCCTGATACCCTCTATGGCGTATTCGGAGATGCTCAGTGGACCAACAAGGACCGTCTGTCTGATCCACTCCTGAAAGATCTTATCGAGCACTTTTCCAGATTGCCCCTGGGCAACCACAATGTCACCTCTGACTTGCTTGGCGATGCCTACGAATACCTGATCAAGAAATTCGCCGACGCCACCAATAAGAAGGCAGGCGAGTTCTATACGCCGCGCAGCGTGGTTAGGCTGATGATCGAGATGCTCGATCCCCGGGAGGGCGAGACTATCTACGACCCGGCTTGCGGCACTGGCGGCATGCTACTCGCTGCCGTCCTGCACGTGAAGGATATGCACGGTGATGTGAAGCGCTTGTGGGGCAAGCTCTATGGTCAGGAGAAAAACCTCACCACTTCGTCTATCGCCCGTATGAATCTGTTCCTACACGGCATTGAGGACTTTCAGATCGTGCGTGGCGACACTCTCCGAAACCCGGCCTTCTTCGATGGCGACCGCCTCGCCAACTTCGATTGCGTCATCGCCAATCCGCCGTTCTCACTGGAAAAGTGGGGCGAGGAACAGTGGATCAATGACCCATTCGGCCGCAACTTCGCCGGCCTGCCGCCTTCAAGTTCGGGTGATTTTGCCTGGGTGCAGCACATGGTCAAGTCGATGGCCGAGGTCAAAGGACGCATGGCCGTGGTGTTGCCGCAGGGCGCGTTATTCCGCAAAGGGGCCGAGGGTGCGATTCGTCAGAAATTGCTGGAGATGGATCTTGTCGAGGCGGTCATCGGTTTAGCTCCGAACCTGTTCTACGGCACTGGCCTTGCCGCTTGCATACTGGTGCTACGCAAGAAGAAGCCGGCCCAACGGCGCAAGAAAGTCATGATCGCCGATGCGTCCCGCCTGTTTCGGCGTGGACGGGCGCAGAACTACCTGGAGCCTGAGCATGCGCTGGAAATCCAACGCTGGTTCGAAAACTTCGAGGACGTGCAGGACGCCGTGCGCATCGTCAGCCTCGACGATATCAAGGCCGAGGACTGGACGCTCAACATTTCTCGCTACGTGCTACCACCCTTGCAGGAGGATATTCCGCCACTGCCGGAAGCCATTGCCTCATTCAAGGATGCACTCACCCGCTGCCGCGAAGCCGAGGATCGCCTCGCCAAAGTAATGACCGAGGGAGGCTGGCTGCAATGAGCGCCCGGATCACCCAGCAAGAATTGGAAAGTTATCTCTGGGGCGCAGCTGTCTTGCTGCGCGGCCTGATCGACGCAGGCGACTACAAGCAGTTCATCTTCCCGCTGCTGTTTTTCAAGCGCATCTCGGATATCTGGGAAGAGGAATACCAAGCCGCTTTGGCCGATTCTGGTAGCGATCTCTCCTACGCTGAGTTTGCAGAGAACCACCGCTTCCAGATCCCCGATGGTGCGCACTGGAAGGATGTACGCCAGTCACCGAAAAATGTCGGCATGGCCATTCAGACTGCCCTGCGTCAATTGGAGGCTGCGAATCCCGACCTGCTCGCCGGCATCTTCGGCGATGCGCCGTGGACCAACCGCGAGCGCCTGCCCGACGAAACCCTCAAGAACCTGATTGAGCACTTCTCGACCCAGACGCTCTCGGTCGCCAACGTGCCCGAGGACGAACTCGGCAATGCCTACGAATTCCTGATCAAGAAGTTCGCCGACGACTCAGGCCATACTGCCGCAGAGTTCTACACCAACCGCACCGTCGTGCACCTGATGACGCAACTGCTCGCGCCTCAGGCTGGCGAGTCGATCTACGATCCTACCTGCGGTACGGGCGGAATGCTGATTTCGGCGTTGGCCGAGGTCAAGCGCAGCGGTGGCGAGTACCGCACACTCAAGCTCTATGGGCAGGAACGCAACCTCATCACCTCCGGCATTGCGCGGATGAACCTTTTTTTGCATGGCGTTGAGGATTTTCAGATCATCCGGGGTGACACCCTGGCCGACCCCAAGCACATTGAGGGCGACCGCCTGCGCAAGTTCGACGTGATCCTGGCCAATCCGCCGTATTCCATTAAACAATGGGATCGCACAGCGTGGGAGAAGGATAAATGGGGCCGCAACTTCCTTGGCACCCCACCTCAGGGCCGAGCCGACTACGCCTTCCAGCAGCATATCCTGGCCAGTCTTAGTGACAAAGGCCGCTGCGCCGTTCTCTGGCCCCATGGCGTGCTGTTCCGTAACGAGGAACAATCCATGCGCGCCAAGATGGTCGAGCTGGATTGGGTCGAAGCGGTGATTGGCCTCGGGCCGAACTTGTTCTATAACTCGCCGATGGAATCCTGCATCGTTGTCTGCAACCGCCGCAAACTAGCTGCTCGCAAGGGCAAGGTGCTGTTCATCGACGCGTTGAGTGAGGTCACGCGGGAACGGGCGCAGAGCTTCCTCAAGCCGGAGCACCAGCAGCGTGTTCTTAATGCCTATCAAGCTTTCCAAGATGAGTCAGGGTTTGCAAAAGTAGCAACCATCGACCAAATCTCTGCTAACAAAGACAACCTGTCGATCCCGCTCTACGTCAAACGCCAAGCTTCAGTCATTAGCGTTAATGGTCAATCTCAACAGCCAGAAACACTAGAAGCAGCATGGGAGCAATGGCAAACATCAGGGCGTGATTTTTGGCTACAGATGGATAACCTGGTAGAAACACTGGATGGATTAGTTACCGACCTGCCTCAATAGAAATTGAGGCAGGTGAAATTAAATTATTTACCTATTAGGTAAAGTTATATAGAATGGCGAGGTTCTCTTGGAGATACACTTCAAGGACAAAAAGATTCGAGAGTTATGTGAAAAGCAGGCTGTTGCTGAGAAAAAACTCGGTGCCGCTTGCGCACGTAAATTAAGAACACGGCTTGATGACTTAGATGCAGCAGGCCGGGTAACTGATTTAACTGCGGGCAATCCCCATCTACTCAAGGGGGATCGTTCGGGCCAGATTGCTCTCGATTTGGCAGGAGGTTGGCGGCTCGTATTTGCTTCCGATCAAGATCCTTGCCCCGTTCGCGATGATCTGTCCATTGACTGGTCACAGGTCACAATCATCTGCATCGAATTTATTGGAGACTACCATGAATGATTTGGCAGCCCCATTCGCACCAGACTGGGTTTCTCCACCAGGGGACACCGTTCTCGACATCATCGAAGAACGTGACTGGACCCAGGCCGAATTGGCGCAACGATTAGGCTATACCACTAAGCACGTTAACCAGCTCATCAAGGGCAAGGTTCCGCTCACAGAAGATGCCGCTATTCGATTGGAACGTGTGGTGGGTAGCACCGTTGGCTTCTGGCTGGCACGTGAAGCGAAGTACCGTGAGCGTTGTGCTCGTCTCGAAGCAGCAGAGAAATTTGCCGGTTGGATAGACTGGCTCGACCAGCTGCCAATCAAAGAATTGATGAGTGCTGGTGCCATCGAGAAACGCCGGGTAGACGCGAAATCTAAACCTGGCCTGGTGGAATCGTGCCTGCGCTTCTTTGGTGTTGCCTCACCTGAAGAGTGGCAGGGCCATTATGGCGAAATGCAGGCCGCATTTCGCCGTAGCAGGGAGGAGCAAAGCGATGTCGGCGCTATCTCTGCCTGGTTGCGTATGGGCGAGCAGGAAGCTGAAAAGCAAGATGGTCCGAAATATGACCGAGCTCGCTTTGAGGCGGCCCTCACCGAGATACGTAAACTGACCAACCTTGATCCAGCAGAATTCCAGCCCCATTTGCGCACCTTGTTCCGCCAGGCAGGAGTGGCTTTCGTACTGGTTCCGGGCATCCCAAAAGCGCATGTCAGTGGTGTTGCGCGTTGGCTTAACCTCCATCGCCCACTTATTCAACTCTCCCTGTATGGCAAAACCAACGACAAGTTCTGGTTTACTCTGTTTCATGAAGCAGCTCACGTGCTGCTGCATGCAAAAGAGAAAAAATCGGTTTATCTGGATGACCCGACTAAATCGGGAGCGGATTCTGTGGAAGAACGTGAAGCCAATGACTGGGCTGGAAGTTTTTTGATCCCTGATCGCTTTGCACCTCAATTGACGGGGCTACGCACTAAGGCAGCCGTATGTGATTTTGCCGAAAAAATTGGCATTCATCCTGGTATCGTGGTCGGCCGTCTCCAACACGATGGCCTGATTGACCCATCTTGGATGAATGATTTGCGTGTGAGTTTCCGTTTCATAGCAGCCGAGTAGCATGTCTAAGGCTAATTGGCGTAAGGTCAAATTCGGAGAAGTGGTGCGCCTCTCCAAGGCACGCTGTCAAGATCCGCTGGCCGAAGGCGTTGAGCGTTTTGTCGGGCTGGAGCATCTGGAGCCGGGTGATCTGCGAATTCGTAGTTGGGGTAGCGTAGCGGACGGTGTCACCTTCACCAGCGTGTTCAAACCGGGACAGGTTTTGTTCGGCAAACGCCGCGCTTACCAGCGCAAGGTGGCGGTAGCCGATTTTACCGGCGTGTGCTCTGGCGATATCTACGTGTTGGAAACTCTGGATGCGAACGTCCTGCTGCCCGAGTTGCTGCCCTTTATCTGCCAGACCGAAGCCTTCTTCGACCATGCGGTAGGCACCTCGGCAGGAAGTCTGAGCCCGCGTACAAACTGGAAAAGCCTAGCTGAATTTGAGTTTTTCCTGCCACCGATGGTGGAGCAATTCCCGCTCAGAGACCTGCTGGTGGCCGTCCGAGACTGTTCAGACTCTCTGTCGAGTCTTCTTCAACCGACAAACCAGCTAATGGCTGCAAGGTTGGATGCCTTGTATTGGCAATCCAATTTACCTGATGATCAATGCGTTCAGACAGAATTTTTCAGATTTCCGAAACAGTGGAGGCTTCTTCGTCTTCCTGGAATCGTTCTATCTCAACCAAATGCTCTGACTGCCGGACCATTCGGAACGATTTTTAAAGCCAGGGATTTCCGAGACTCGGGTATTCCGATCATCCAGCTACGCCACATCACAAAGTCAGGATTCGCTTGGGGCGAAAGCACCACATTTATGGATCAAGCAGTTTATGAGCGTCTTCACGTGCCATACACAGTAAAGCCTGGTGATCTACTGATAGCAAAAATGGGGGAGCCACCGGGCATGACCTGTATTTATCCGCCTAGGTCACCAACTGCAATGGTTACACCGGACGTGATTAAGGCATCAATCGATCCAGATGTGGCACTCGCGGAATATATGACTCTTGTATTCAACAATGGTCGTACCGCACGAGCAATCTCGAAATTTATGAAGGGAGGCACTCGTACACGAGTTTCACTTGATAACTTTTACTCGATAGGCTTGCCGATTCCTTCACTAGCGGAGCAGGCTGCAATCGTAGAAGAGTGCGCAGGCATTTCCAATACGCTAACGCTTGCGGCGCAACGGAATAGGGGGCTAATTGCTTTCCGAAGAAAATTGACTGCCGAAGCATTCATTGGGGGTGGGAATGTTTAATGAGTCAAATACCGTAGAAGCATACCTCTATGACCTGCTCTCCGGGCCGGCGAAGTCCGTTCCCGCCAATCTCGCTCAGGAACCCCAGGTCACCTATGGTCGCAGCCACAAGGGTCTCGGTTGGCGCCGTCTCGCCAGCGCCGACATTCCGCGCCAGCCACAGGATGTGCTAGTCGAGCAATGGGTGCGTGAGGCGCTGATCCGCCTCAACCCTGAGATTGCCGCCCACCCAGACCACGCTGATGAAGTGCTGTACAAGCTGCGCGCCATCATCCTGTCGGTGCGCTCAGACGGCCTGATTCGCGCCAACGAGGAAATGACTGCTTGGCTGCGCGGTGAGCGTTCCATGCCCTTCGGCCAGAACAACGAGCATGTGCCAATACGTCTGATTGACTACGACAACCTCGACCAGAACCAGTATGTCGTCACCCAGCAGTTCGTCTACCGCGCCGGCAGCGCCGAGCGCCGGGCCGATCTGGTATTGCTGGTCAACGGCCTACCGCTGGTGCTGATCGAAGCCAAGACGCCGACACGCTCGGCTGTGAGCTGGGTGGATGGCGCGGTACAGGTACATGACGACTACGAGAAGTTCGTGCCGGAATTGTTCGTCTGCAACGTATTTTCGGTGGCCACCGAGGGTAAGGAATATCACTACGGTTCGCTCGGCCTGCCAGTCAAGGACTGGGGTCCGTGGAATCTGGATGCGGATGGTGGTGACCCGCAGCGGCACCCTTTGCATGGTCTGAAGCTCGCAGCGGAAAGCATGTTGCGGCCCCATGTGGTGCTGGACATCCTCTCCAGTTTCACTCTGTTCGCCACGGACAAGAAGCAGCGCCGCATCAAGATCATTTGTCGTTATCAGCAATACGAAGCAGCGAACAAGATCGTCGAGCGTGTGCTGGCAGGTTATCCCAAGAAAGGCTTGATCTGGCACTTCCAGGGTTCGGGTAAATCGCTGCTGATGGTGTTCGCGGCGCAGAAGCTGCGCCTGCATCCCCACCTGAAAAACCCGACCGTGCTGATCGTGGTGGATCGCATCGACCTCGACACCCAGATCACCGGCACCTTCACGGGGGCCGACATCCCCAATCTGGAAAAGGCCGAGACTCGCGACAAGCTGCAACAATTGCTGGCGCAGGACGTGCGGAAAATCATCATCACGACGATCTTCAAGTTCGGCGAGGCCGATGGCGCGTTAAACGAGCGCAGCAATATCATTGCCCTGGTGGACGAGGCGCACCGCACCCAGGAAGGCGACCTTGGCCGCAAGATGCGCGATGCCCTGCCGAATGCCTTCCTCTTCGGCCTGACCGGTACGCCGATCAATCGTTTCGACAAGAATACCTTCTACGCCTTTGGTGCCGATGAGGATACCAAGGGCTACATGAGCCGCTACGGCTTTGAGGAGTCCATCCGCGATGGGGCGACATTGAAGCTGCACTTCGAGCCGCGCCTGGTGGATTTGCATATCGACAAGGCCGCCATTGATGCGGCTTTCAAGGAGATGACTGGCGGCCTCTCCGACTTGGACAAGGACAACCTCGGCAAGACCGCTGCCAAGATGGCTGTGCTGGTCAAGACGCCGGAGCGAATCCGGTACGTGTGTGAGGACATCGTCCGGCACTTCCAGAGCAAGGTGGAGCCGAATGGATTCAAGGGGCAAATCGTCACCTTCGATCGGGAATCATGCCTGCTCTACAAGACCGAACTCGACAAGCTGCTGCCGCCCGAGGCATCCGATATCGTGATGACGGTGAATGCGAACGAGCCCCAATATAAGGCATTCTCACGTAGTCGGGATGAAGACGAACGGCTGCTCGACCGCTTCCGCGACCCCAACGACCCGTTGAAACTACTGATCGTTACCTCCAAGCTGCTCACTGGCTTCGACGCACCGATCTTGCAGGCCATGTATCTCGACAAGCCACTGCGCGATCACACGCTGTTGCAGGCCATCTGCCGTGTGAACCGCACCTACTCCGAACAGAAGACCCATGGACTGATCGTGGACTACCTCGGCATCTTCGACGACGTGGCCAAGGCACTGGAGTTTGACGATAAATCCATACTCTCCGTCGTCAGCAACATCCAGGAACTCATGGACCGGTTGCCTGAGGCGATGCAGAAATGCCTGGCTTTCTTTACCGGCGTGGATCGCACGGTTGAAGGTTACGAGGGCCTGATCTCCGCCCAGCAATGCCTGCCTAACAACACGGTGCGCGATAATTTCGCTGGTGAATACAGCGTGCTCGGTAAGCTTTGGGAGGCGATTTCGCCTGACACTATCCTCGGCCAGTACGAGAAGGACTACAAGTGGCTGTCGCAGGTGTACCAGTCGGTGCAGCCTTCCAGTGGCCACGGCAAGTTGATCTGGCATTCCCTCGGGGCCAAGACCATCGAGCTGATCCACCAGAACGTGCATGTCGATGCCGTGCGCGACGATCTTGATACCCTGGTGCTGGATGCTGATCTGCTGGAGGCGGTGCTCTCCAATCCCGATCCGAGCAAGGCCAAGGAAATAGAAATCAAGGTAGCACGCCGGCTGCGCAAGCATCTCGGCAATCCAAAATTCAAGGCGCTATCGGAACGGCTGGATGCTCTGCGGGATAGGTTTGAGTCAGGGCAGGTCAACAGTGTTGAATTTCTGAAAGCCTTGCTTCAGATCGCCAAGGAGGTGTTGCAGGCCGAGAAGGAAATTCCGCCTGAGGAGGACGAGGACCGTGGTAAGGCCGCGCTGACCGAGCTCTTTAACGAGGTGAAAACCGCCGAGACGCCGATCATGGTCGAGCGTGTGGTGACGGACATCGATGAGATTGTTCGCTTGGTTCGCTTTCCCGGCTGGCAGGATACCTTGGCCGGCGAGCGGGAAATCAAGAAAGCGCTGCGTAAAGCACTATTCAAATACAAGTTACACGCGGACGAGGAATTGTTCGAGAAGGCGTATAGCTATATCCGGCAATATTACTAATTTAGTACATATGCCAATCATAGCGAGCTACACATTGAACTCATTTTAATGAGTCAGCCAAACATGACCCACTGCACTGCCGCACATATTGATCCATCTCGGAAAAGGATAATTTCGCAGTCGAGGCGCGATCTAGAGTTTATCTGCAAGCAGATTCTTAGATTCTTAAAAATGCCGCACAAGGAGCTATTTGCGCATTATCAGAAGAATCGTCATGACGCTTTTTGCACTATCCCACACCCAGATGGAAAAGGGCAACTTCAATGCGGTTCACTTGCGTGGGAAAAGTTTGGCAAACTTGCAGGACGTGTTTTTGAATTCGAACCAACGCTGGCACAGCGGGTCAGCGAAGGGCGCGTAATGAAAGAAGTTATTGATGCTTTTGTGCAACGAGTGCTGAGAGAGCATCAAGAAATTGACCAAATAACGGCAGAACAAATTTTGGTTGATGCTGCCGGAATGTCTTCGCAAGCACTCCAAACCACAGAACACTACCTCCCTTGCGTACTGTTTCTCCATGGAAAACCTGATGAATTCAGTATTGGTCCAGTTACTTTCGTCAGAAGGAAGAAATTTTTTCAAAACAAAAAGCAGGTTCATCGAAGAAGTGTAGAAGCTGAGATTGCTGCTCATATAGAGCACGTAGATAAGCATATTGAACAAGGTTTTTCGCGCGAACGGGCGGCCACCGTTGAACAGTCAAGACATCTAGTGAGGGGGCTTCATGCACGCGCAATAAAGACGTATCGTGGTTACCCTTGGATAGCCAAAGTGCAGATTATCAATTGCGACCATGAGGTTTCAGAAAAGCTCGCAGCAAAAGCTATAGAGACGGCACTTAATGTTATTCGTATTCTACTTGGGGCGGAACGTACCAGGAGACTGAGGTTGGCATGGTCGCGAGGGGATGCTTTACGGACAGCCGGTATGTGGGCCGATGCACAGGACATGATTCATGTCCAAACCGGATTAAGCAGTATCGGGCCAGTCGGGTTTGAGAACTGGTACGAAGGGTTGACTCAAGGAAGTGGCCATGAGCTACAAATATTGGGATCAGCGCTAGCGCCACTTGTGGACCCGCGTGAAATTACTCACTTACATGAGCGGTTCGTCGATGCGATCAATTGGTTTGGAGATGCCGCTACTGACACGGAATCCACGGCTAGTGTGGTTAAGTATGTTTCTGCAATAGAGCGGCTATTTTTTGGAAAGTTTGATAGAGGCCACAAGACTGAATTTGCGAGCCGCATAAAAATAGTATGCAATTTATTTGGCTATGAAGATGGCGGGCAGGCATATGAAGACGCACTGCAAGTCTATAACGCACGCTCGGCATTACTGCACGGAGATTTATCACCAAGAGATAAAAAATCGCAAGAAATAGCTTTGTTGGCTGAAGAGCTTAGTCGCCGCTGTATCTTATGTTCCACCCATCTTTATCCAATGATGTTAGCTGCGTACAAAAATCCAGATGCAGAGACACTTGAAATGGTCATGAAAAAAATTGGCGATGAGGGGCTTGATTGGCTTGCAAAGGCAGCTAATTATACAAAGGCCTCCGATCTGTAGATCGGGGGGAATAGCATAGGGCTGCTGTTATAACTGTGGCAGGTTTGATTTAGCCTGACAGTTACATCCGGTAACTAGGGGGAACTGTCAGATCGGGAGCTAGACTACTAAAGCTAAACATAACCAAGTTGGCGTAAAGCTTGCCGAATCGTCACTTCAGTTGTGCCTGTCCCAAGAATACGGCCAGCAATAGAGGATATTACGCTCTCCCTAATTTTGTTGTTAACTGAGGCTAGTCCGACGCCTTGTGCTACGTTTTTAAGTTCGGCAAGCTGGGTTTGATCAGCCTGTTCAAGCCAAGAAGAGCAAGATTTTCTGAAAATTTCTTGCTCAGATGCTTCGGCTTTCTTTTTCTCATGCTCAATTCTTTGGGATGATTCCGAAGCGACTTTCTTCTGAAGTTTCTGATTTTCCTCTACTTTAAGGCGTGCACGTTTGTCAACTTCGGACAGGTAGCGAATGCTGGGATCATCAATAATAGTCTTAAGATCATTTGAACCCAATAGTCCCTCTTCAACCATATTAATTATCGATATAACTCTACGTTTATCCCATTCTTTATTATCATTTGGGCCATGTCCGATTAGCGATTCGAGACTTTCCTTAAGGGGTGGGAGAGAGCTATCTCTCTCTTTATTATTTTCTTCTATCATAGGTAGAGAACCTGATTCGCCAGTTGTCGAAGACATGTTGTTCGTCTGATCAGGTTGTGAGTAACCTCTTTCTCGAGAATCAGGAATTGATGGTATCGTGCTATCTGACAAGTTCTCCTGATTCTCAGCAATGAACTGCTGAAAAATTTCTAAATTGATCGAATAAAAATTGGAGCGATCATAATATTTTTTCCTAAGTTGCGCCACCTGGATGATTTTCTTTTTTTTCAACTCAGAAATGACTCGCTTATGGGCTGCAAGACTTTTTCCAAGAGGGACGTCTTCTAGCAGTCCTTCCGGGGTCCAAGAAACCCATCGCTGTCCTTGTACTTCAATCACGCACCACTTTCCGGGATGGTCAAAATTTGAAAAACATCGGTAGTTTAGTTGCTGTAAAAAAACGGCTACAGATAGATCAAATAACCTGCAAAGTGATGGAGAAACGGCGATGGGAGGTTCGTCAAGCAGAAGTTTGTTTGGATTGAATGCAAGGGCGCTATTAATCATCTGAAATCTCCCCCTTGTGCAACTGTTGATTATTCTGATATTGAATGGGTGCAATTTTTCTGGGGCGACCGCGCCGTTTTTCAATGACGGGTCTCAAGCCATCCAAAAAATTCGCGAAATCTTCAATGTGCACCCGACAAAGCTTCCCATATTTTACAACAGGAAATGGTAGTTTTTTTTCTGAATGTAAGTTGTATATGTAACGTTCAGTGACGTTAATTTCTTTTGAGCAATCACCAAATTTTAATAAAATACATTTATATTTAGAATATAAAAGTTCTTTCGTAGTAATCATAACGGCCTCGTCTTTTTCGGCGTCAAGATGCCGAATTGTCGAGAATTGGAGTCGCTGGGGTTGTTATGGCCAGCGAACGTGCCCTGCTAAGATAGGTTATCTCATGCCTTCAATTCAGCGCGCAAATTAAAGTGCATCGGGCGTCTCGCGCGCACCAAAAGTATCTCCATTTCGTTTTTACACCAATGGTTTATGCACTCTCTTGAACTTTTCTTCAAGGTGAAAGTTCATAATACAGATCCGAATTAAGCAAATTCAAGGGAAAACAAAAAATTCTTTGAAATGAATTTTTGTGGGACAATTTGGGAAAATTCAGGAGGGAAATTTTGTGAAATGCAGTGATGAACAGACATCATTAAATTTCACAAAACTGTTGATTCTATTGGTGCCGGGAGGGGGAATCGAACCCCCATGACCTTGCGATCGCGGGATTTTGAGTCCCGTGCGTCTACCAATTCCGCCATCCCGGCTTGCTACAAGCGTGGCATTATCCCTTAAACGCAACGGGCATGCAAGCGCTGGTTTTCAATATTATATCCCTGCTCACCACATGTGATTAACTAGAATGGTGAATGCCATGGTGTTTATACAGCCTATAGAATAAATCAGTATTTAAGCGGATGGGTGAGTCAATTTATGAAACACCGGTATTGGACTAGGCGTTATAATGCGAGGCTAATTCATAGTTTGGGCCTGTAATTTCGTGCGTACCAGTGATTTTGATTTTGATTTGCCAGAAGAATTGATTGCCCAGTTTCCTGCAGAGAAGCGGGCGCAAAGCCGTATGCTTTGGTTGAATGGTGCTGGCGGTGAGTTACGTGATATGCATTTTAGCGAACTTACTCAAATTTTGCGCCCGGGCGATGTGCTGGTCATGAACGATACCCGTGTGATTAAGGCGCGTTTGTACGGTAAAAAGGAAAGTGGCGGACGAATAGAAATTCTGGTGGAACGCATACTGGATGAGCATCATGTTCTGGCACACATGCGCGCCGGTCATTCTCCTAAACCGGGATCTAAACTGCTGCTGGATGGCAATGTGGAAGTGACTGTGATTGGGCGTCAGGACGAGTTTTATCATTTGCGGTTTGACGTTGAAAAAACTGTATTGGAAATATTGGATGAACATGGAAGTCTGCCACTTCCACCTTATATCACCCGAGTACCTGAATTTCCTGATGAAGAGCGTTATCAGACAGTGTATGCGCGAGCGCCGGGCGCTGTTGCTGCGCCTACGGCTGGGCTACATTTCGACGAAGCTATGTTGGTCCGTATTAAAGAGATGGGTGTGACACTTGCGTATGTCACATTGCACGTGGGGGCCGGTACGTTTCAGCCGGTTCGTGCAGAAAGTGTTGCCGAACATAAAATGCATAGTGAGCTATATCATGTGCCAGAAGAAACAGTAGCGGCCATTCGGCGGGCAAAACAATCTGGTGGCAGAGTCATGGCTGTGGGGACTACCAGTCTGCGCGCATTGGAATCTGCAGCTGCGAGCGGTGAATTAAGTGCAGGCCAGGGTGATACCAATATTTTCATCATTCCAGGTTATCGTTTCAAGGTGGTAGAGCGTTTGCTCACCAATTTCCATTTGCCGAAATCAACCTTGATGATGCTCGTGTCTGCGTTTGGGGGGCTGGAGAATATCCGTCAGGCTTATCGTCATGCTATCGCGCAACGATACCGGTTTTTTAGTTATGGCGATGCAATGCTTATAGAAAGACAAACAGAAGGGCAAAATGAAATTTGAAATTCATGCGCAAGACGGGCTTTCCCGTCGCGGCACACTACATTTAGCGCATGGAAAGGTGGAAACACCCGCCTTTATGCCAGTTGGTACTTATGGCACAGTCAAAGCCATGAGCCCAGTTGAATTGAATGATATCGGTGCACACATCGTGTTGGGTAATACTTTTCATTTATGGCTGCGGCCTGGTATGGAGGTGATTGAGGCGCATGGGGGGTTGCATGGATTTATGGGTTGGGATAAACCCATTCTGACAGATTCCGGCGGGTTCCAGGTCTTTAGCCTTGGCGATCTGCGCAAAATTACCGAAGAAGGTGTCAAATTTCGTTCTCCTGTGAATGGTGACCCGTGTTTTCTGACGCCAGAAGAATCCATGCGCATCCAGCGCGTGCTGAATTCAGATATTGTCATGGTGTTTGATGAATGCACACCGCATCCGGCAGATTTGCAGCAGGCAGATGAATCCATGCAGCTTTCCCTGCGTTGGGCTGCCCGTTCAAAACGTGCCCATGAAGGCAATACCAATGCGTTGTTCGGGATTGTACAAGGAGGCATGCATGAATCGTTACGCGATGTTTCTCTGCAAGGTCTGATGGATATAGGATTTGATGGTTATGCTATTGGTGGGCTTTCTGTAGGGGAACCTAAGGAAGATATGATGCGTATACTGGCACATACCGCTCCAAAGCTACCAGAGAAAAAGCCGCGTTATCTGATGGGCGTGGGTACGCCAGAAGATCTGGTAGATGCCGTGTTGCAAGGGGTGGATATGTTTGATTGCGTCATGCCCACCCGTAATGCGCGAAATGGCTGGCTGTTTACCCGGAATGGAACGGTAAAGATCCGTAATGCCCAATATCGGTTAGATACCGCGCCGCTAGATGAAAAGTGCACTTGTTACACGTGCCAAAATTTTACCCGCGCTTACTTGCATCATCTTTACCGCCTGGGTGAAATTTTAGGTGCGCGCTTAAATACGATTCATAACCTGCATTATTATCAGGAATTGATGCAAGGCCTGCGGCAAGCCATCGAAGCAGGAAAGTTAACAGATTTTGTGGCGGAGTTTAGGCAGGCACGTGCCGCAACGTGCTAGAATGCATTTTTTTATGCGCTTTAATTAGAAATATTAGAAACGTTTGGAGGAATACCTGTGTTGATTAGTGAAGCCTTTGCTGCTGGTGCTGCACCTGCCAGTCCGGATTTGATGGGATTTGTACCGCTTATCGTTATTTTCGCCTTGTTTTACTTCATGATGATTCGTCCACAGATGAAGCGGGCCAAAGAAGTGCGCAATATGCTGGCTGCCTTGCAAAAAGGGGATGAAGTGGTAACGACAGGTGGCGAATTGGGTAAAGTAGTCAAAGTGACCGATAATTACGTCAGCCTGGAAATTGCCGACAATGTGGTTGTGCATGTTCAAAAACAGGCAATTCAAACCCTGCTTCCCAAGGGCACCATTAAAAGTATCTGATGAAAGCGAAGCCTGACTTGTTTGCTCTCTCTGCGTTTCAAATCTCACGCCTCTCGGAGTTTTGTGCATGAACCGTTATCCTCTCTGGAAATACATCCTTATTGCCGTAACCCTGGTGCTTGGTTTTATTTTTACCTTGCCCAATTTATATGGTGAATCACCCGCGATTCAGGTTTCGCCCTTACGCACTACAGCCAAAGCAGATACTGGATTAATGCAGCAGGTAGAAGAATCACTCAAGGCAGGCAAAATCAGCTATCAGGGTGTATTCATGGATCAGGCGAGTGTCAAGGTGCGATTCGCAGATACCGACACCCAGTTGAAAGCCAAAGATATTGTTCAGGCAAAGTTGGGCACAGGTTATGTGGTTGCGCTGAACCTCCTGCCGAGTTCCCCGAAATGGCTGACGAGCATTGGTGCGTTGCCCATGTATCTGGGACTCGATTTGCGTGGCGGTGTGCACTTTCTGCTGCAAGTGGATATGAAAGCCGCTTTGGATAAGGCAGTGGAACGTTATACCGGAGATATTCGAACCACGTTACGCGATAAAAAAATCTATTACGCTGGGATCAGTCGTACCGGACAATCTGTTGAAGTAAAGTTTCGTGATGCGGATAGCCGTGCCAAGGCAGAGAAGGAAATCAGTAATGCATACGGTGATCTGCTACTGAAAGAGCAGGATGTAGAGGGTGAATTTAAATTGATTGGTACCCTCAAGGTTGAAGCGCAAAAGCGTCTTCAGGAATTGGCATTGCAGCAAAATATCACCACCTTGCGTAACCGGGTAAATGAACTGGGTGTAGCAGAACCGATTATCCAGCAACAAGGTATAGACCGCGTCGTGGTTCAACTGCCTGGCGTGCAGGATACAGCGAAAGCCAAAGATATACTGGGTCGTACTGCGACACTGGAAGTACGTTTAGTAGATGAGGAGCATAGCGACCCAGCCACACTTCAAGCGGCTATAGCGGGCCAGGTGCCATTTGGTTCGGAACTGTATACAGAACGTGACGGTCGTCCGGTTCTGGTGAAAAAGAATGTGGTGCTTACCGGTGAATACATTAACGACGCCTCACCAGGCTTTGACTCTCAAACGAGTCAGGCAGCTGTACACGTCAATCTGGATGGCAGAGGCGCACGGATATTCAAAAACATCACCCGTGAAAATGTGGGCAAACGCATGGCCATTCTGCTGGTGGAAAAAGGGCACGCAGAAGTGATTACAGCACCTGTCATCCGTGAAGAAATCGGTGGTGGTCGTGTGCAGATTACCGGGATGCAAGATGCTGTAGAAGCGAATGACGTGGCGCTGCTGTTACGCGCCGGTGCACTGGCAGCACCGATGGAAATCGTTGAAGAGCGGACGGTTGGACCAAGTCTGGGTGCTGATAATATCACCAAGGGATTCAACTCCAATATCTATGGTTTTGTTGCCATTGCCATATTTATGATAATGTATTACAACCTGTTTGGCGTGATTTCTACTTTTGCCCTGGCAGTGAACGTGTTGTTCTTGCTATCCATACTTTCCTTACTGCAAGCCACCCTGACATTGCCAGGTATGGCAGGTATTGCCTTGACAGTGGGTATGGCGATTGATGCCAACGTGCTGATTAATGAACGTATTCGTGAAGAGTTGCGATCAGGCATGTCTCCGCAGGCGGCCATATATTCAGGATATGAGCGTGCATTCGGTACTATTCTGGATTCGAATATTACTACCTTGATTGCTGGTGTCGCTTTGTTCTGGCTGGGTTCCGGTCCGGTAAAAGGCTTTGCAGTTGTATTGTGTTTGGGTATTTTGACATCCATGTTCAGTGCCGTGATGGTATCGCGTGGCATTGTGAACCTGGTTTATGGCAGACAGGCAAGACTTACTAAAGTCTCCATCTAAATAACGCTGGCTCGTTAGGAAGCAATTATGGAATTTTTTAGAATTAAAAGTGATATACCTTTCATGCGCTATGCGCGGGTTACCACCATCATTTCGCTGGTTACCTTTATTCTTGCTGTAGGGGCATTGGCCACAAAAGGGCTGAATCTTGGTGTGGATTTCACTGGCGGTACAGTGATGGAAATAAACTACCCTCAGCCGGCTGATATTCCTCAGATTCGTGACACGTTAGCAAAAAATGGTTTTCCGGACGCGGCGGTGCAAAATTTTGGGACTTCTCATGATGTGATGGTGCGCTTACCCGTCAAGGCAGGTGTGACCAGTGCTAAATTGAGCGAGCAAATATTCGAGATGCTGCAGAAAACTGAGAATGGGGCAAAACTGCAGCGGGTAGAGTTTGTGGGGCCACAGGTAGGAAAAGAGTTGTACGAAAATGGCGCTCTGGCATTGCTGGTAGTGGTCATTGGTATTATGGCTTACTTGGCAGTGCGTTTTGAATGGCGCTTCTCGGTCGCTGCGATTGTCGCCAACATGCACGACGTGGTGATTATTCTTGGCTGTTTTGCGTTTTTTCAGTGGGAATTTTCACTGACCGTTTTAGCTGGTGTTCTGGCTATTCTGGGTTATTCTGTTAATGAATCAGTTGTGGTGTTTGACCGGATTCGTGAAAACTTCCGCAACATGCGTAAAGCGGGTGTTCCTGAAATTATCGATAATGCCATTACACGCACCATGTCCCGGACGATTATTACCCATTCCATGACCCAGTTGATGGTTCTTGCCATGTTGTTTTTTGGAGGCGAGGCCTTGCACTATTTTGCACTGGCCTTAACTATCGGTATTATCTTTGGTATTTATTCTTCCGTGCTGGTAGCAAGCCCAATCGTGTTGTGGTTAGGCGTTTCACGTGAAGATTTTCTTAAGCCGGAGAAAGTGCCGGTTGATAACCTGCCATAACAGGTGCGCTAGAGTACAAATATCGGGTAAGACTTGTGGAATATATAAGTTTATTTATTGATATCGTTCTGCATCTGGATCAACATCTCAGTGTGATCATCCAGAATTACGGTTCTTGGGTTTACCTGATTTTATTTCTGATTATCTTTTGCGAAACCGGGTTGGTGATCACACCATTTTTGCCAGGTGACTCTTTGCTGTTTGTTGCGGGCACGCTTGCAGCAGCAGGCGGGATGGAAATCCAGACGCTGTTTCCCCTGCTGGTGGCAGCGGCTTTCCTGGGCGATAACACGAATTACTGGATTGGCCGTTTCATCGGGCCCAAAGTTTTTTCGAAACAGCAGTCGCGCTTTTTAAATCGTGAATATCTTGAAAAAACCCACGCTTTCTATGAAAAGCACGGTGGTAAAACCATCATTTTTGCCCGTTTTTTGCCAATTATTCGAACCTTTGCCCCTTTTGTAGCGGGTATTGGCCGCATGCACTATGCGCACTTCGCACTATTCAGTTTTATCGGCAGTATTTTCTGGATCAGCTTTTTTGTTCTCATTGGCTATTATTTTGGCAATATACCTGTCGTCAAACAAAACCTGACGCTGGTAATGCTGGGTATTATTTTTGTCTCCATTCTGCCGGGGATAATCAAGTATGTGCAACATCGTCGCTTAAGAACGTAACGTTAAGAGGAAGTTGAAACAAAATTCCGCGATGTGGTCTGTCGCCCAAATAGTCATTGTCATTTTTCTGGTTACGGAGAGAAAGTACTATGGAAGGAAAAAAATTTCGTCTTATTACGCGAAGCGATTTTGATGGTCTGGTCTGCGCAGTATTGTTGAAGCACCTCAATATGCTTGAAGATATCAAATTTGTTCACCCAAAAGATATGCAGGATGGCAAGATTGAAATCGGGCCAAATGATATCACCACTAATTTACCCTATGTGTCGGGTGCACACCTCGTCTTTGATCACCATTTGTCCGAAACCATACGTAATACCGGTGAACGCAGTAATCATGTGATAGATCCTGAAGCGCCGTCTGCCGCGCGGGTGGTGTATGACTATTATGGCGGGAAAAAGGCTTTTCCGGCGGAATGGGACGATATGATGGCTGCGGTGGACAAGGGCGATGCCGCTCAGTTTTCACGCGATGAGATTTTGAATCCTGAAGGCTGGGTATTGCTGAATTATCTAATGGATGCCCGCACTGGTCTGGGGCGTTTCCGTGAATTCCGTATTTCAAATTACAATCTGATGATGGATTTGATCGATTATTGCAGAAATCACAATATCACCGAGATTATGCAATTACCGGATGTGAAGGAACGTTCGGCTATGTATTTCGAGCATGATGCAAAATTCAAGGAACAGATTAAGCGCTGCTCCAAGGTTTTTGGCAATCTGGTTGTGCTCGATCTTCGCCATGAAGAAACCATTTATGCCGGTAATCGATTCGTAATTTATGCGCTTTACCCTGAATGCAATATCTCAATCCATGTTTTATGGGGATTGAAGCAGCAGAATACCGTTTTTGCCACAGGTAAATCCATTCTTGATCGTGGTTCAAATACCAATGTGGGTGAACTGATGCTGCAGTATGGCGGTGGTGGCCATTTAAATGCAGGTACGTGTCAGGTGGAAAATGACAAAGCTGAATCAATATTGCAGGAATTGATCACCAAGATAAATGAGGATGGTTAAATTTAAGCAGATTAAATATTCATCATGATGGTACAGGAATAGTGCCTTTGTGATGAACGTTTAAATCTTGTGTAGTTTACTTCTTGGCTGCACGCTTGCTGTGTTTATCCAGATTTCTCGTTAACTCAGAAATGATTTCAGAAGCAGCATTGATTATCTGCGCTGAACCAAATCCCGATTTCGCCATTTCCCGATAGAACGATTTTGCGACGATTTTCGCCATTTTATCAGGGTCTTGCGCAGCGTTAATCATCACATTTTCAACAGACTTTCCTGCATTATCCACCAGTGCCATTTGTGCAAAACGAGAACGTAAAACGCTTTGCAGTTGATTCACCTGGATGGATTTTCCAATGAAAAGCGCCACAATATCCAGCAGATTCAGGTCGTCCAGGTTAAAGGGGCGCTTTTGTTTTTGCCCATTCACGTTAATCACGCCAATGATTTTACTGTTAATCAGGATGGGTGAAGAAAGCACGCTTTTATTAGGGTCTTGAGTGTGTCTGGCCCATTTCGAAAATTCCGAGTTGTCGATGTTCTCGATAAGCAGTGACTTTCCTGTAGCAATGACATGACCTGAAATGCCTTCGCCCTTTTTCATGGTTTCTTTATAGGCTTTGGCAGGCAGGGCACCGTGGTTCGCGCATACACGCAAACTCAGTTCATCAAACTCACCTTCGCTCAACAGCATGATGGAGCAGTTTTCAGCATTGAGGATTTTTGCTGACATGGCCGCGAGTTGCTGCAGATTGTCGTCAAGGTTGCCTTGGGACTCCAGGAAATCTGTGAGTACGTGAAGGCCAGTGAGTAGATTTTCTGCGTCGCCCATACTTATCCTAATAACGTCGATTTACCGATTGATTGTATTCCTTTCAGTGAAGAACTTACGCACTTCAAGAATTTCAAATGGTCGTTGTTAGGATTATAGGTTATGCAACCGGAATAGTTAATATATCAGTGAAGTGCACTTGCCATCAAACGGCGGTACTTGCTGACTATTTCTCCATGTCCACCCAGCAGGATAAATATAGATAACATGGTTTTTCGACCTGCTTCATTACCATATGTAGGGTCCCGCTGGATAATTTCCAGTAACTGATCCAGCGCGGTTTCATATTGCTGTTTTGCAACCATCTGATTGGCCAGTTGCAGGCGCGCATCCAGATCATTTTCATTGGCGGTAATGCGCTTTTCCAGTTCGATTGAGTCAGGTAGTCCTTTGCTTTTGTCTGCAAAATCAAGGCGCGCGAGCATTGCAATGACGCGTGCCTCTCCCCGGAAGGCTGGAGGCAAATTGGAAAGTAATCTCTTGGCTTCATCCACTTGATCAATATCCAGCATGATTTCAGCCGCATCTATGTGGATTTGTTCGTTTTTCGGATCAAGATTTGCAACAGAGGCCAGCATTTTTAGTGCTTCTGCGGCATTCCCTTGTCGATACACTTCCATGGCCTGTTTGCGTAACTCATCACAGGGAGAAGGGAGCAGTTTGTCGATAAACTCGCGCACCGTTCCTTCGGGTAATGCACCTGAAAATTCATCCACTATTTCACCATTCACAAAGGCTTTGACATTGGGAATGCCTCTGACGCCATATTGCGTGGCAAGTTGTTGGTGATCATCTGAATTGACCTTGGCCAGTATGAATTTGCCTTGATATTCCTCTGCCAGTTTTTCTAATATCGGCTTGAGAGATTTGCATGGTCCGCACCAGGGCGCCCAAAAATCCACAATCACCGGAACTTTATTGGAACCGGCAATAACGATGTTCTGAAAATTTTCTGCAGTAACGTCTAGTGAGTAATCTGACATGTTGCTAGCCTCTTAAAATTAAAGTGCTGGCTTAATAGCAGCAGTATTGTGAACTGGATAACAAAACTGGATGGCCGTGGGTGTTGGGGCCCACGACCTGTGTTTCTATAGACGTTTGGCCATTTCAACCGCATTGCCTATATAGTTCCACGGTGTCATGTGCAATAAGCGCTGTTTTTCATTTTCCGGTATGGCAAGGTTTTGAATGAAACTGTGCAGCGTTTCTTTATTGATGCCCCCTTTACCACGGGTCAGTTCCTTGAGTTGCTCGTAAGGGTTAGCAACTGCATAGCGGCGCATGACAGTCTGGATTGGTTCTGCCAGCACTTCCCAGTTATGGTCCAGATCATCTTGCAAACGAGCTGGATTGGCTTCCAGTTTATTCAATCCTTTCAGGCAGGAGTCATAACCCAGCAAAGTGTAACCCAGTGCAACGCCCATGTTGCGCAATACGGTTGAATCGGTCAGATCACGCTGCCAACGGGAAACCGGCAATTTTTCGCTGAGGTGGCGTAACAGGGCATTGGCTAGTCCCATGTTGCCTTCAGAGTTTTCAAAATCAATCGGATTGACCTTGTGTGGCATGGTAGAAGAGCCCACTTCACCGGCTTTCACTTTCTGTTTGAAGTAACCCATGGAGATATAACCCCAGATATCGCGGTTAAGATCAATAAAAATTGTGTTGGCACGGCCAAAAGCATCAAACAGTTCGGCCATGTAGTCATGGGGCTCAATCTGAATGGTATAGGGATTAAAGTGCAGGCCCAGGCTTTCTACAAATTTCCTGGCAAACGATTCCCAGTCAAATTCGGGGTACGCTGATAAGTGGGCGTTGTAATTGCCCACTGCACCATTGGCTTTCCCCAAAATGGCAACGGATGCAATACGCTCTTGAGCATGCTGCAAACGGTAAGCGACGTTGGCCATTTCCTTGCCAAGCGTGGTAGGAGAGGCAGGTTGGCCGTGTGTATGGGCCAGCATCGGCAATTCTGCCAGATCATGTGACAATTTTACGAGTGCCGTAATGATATTGTTCAATGCTGGTAACATCACTGCTTCACGGGCTGATGTCAGCATCAAACCATGAGACAGATTGTTGATATCTTCAGATGTGCAGGCGAAATGAATAAATTCGCTCACTTTCATCACTTCTGCATTATCTGCCAGGCTCTGTTTCATCCAGTATTCCACAGCCTTGACGTCATGATTGGTGACTTTCTCGATGTCTTTGACTGCCTGAGCATCTGCTTCTGAAAAGTTGTTCGCCAATGCATCCAGTTGCGCGATGGTGGCGGCAGAAAATGCAGGTACTTCAGCGATGGCAGATTCACGGCTTAAAGCCTTGAGCCATTCAATTTCTACTTTTACGCGATGTTTGATCAGGGCAAATTCACTGAAATACGGACGAAGGTCGGCTACCTTGCCGGCGTAACGGCCGTCAAGAGGGGAAATGGCTGTGAGGGAAGACAAATTCATGAAATATGGGCTCCAGAAAAACTTTCAGCATTTTATCACAGTTGTATTCACCTTGAGATTGCATCAATAGGCTACGATTTTCGCAGTGCAATGTTTTATCTGGTGTTTTTATATTTAGCTTTGACTAACGCAGTATTGCTAACTAACGTTATAGTGATGGTTGTGTTTTTTATAGAGGATAAATCCACTATATATGGTCGATTTGGCGCGAAAAATACTGTTGCATGACAAATTGCGGTTTTTGACCACGATATCGGGTGTTGCATTTGCCGTTACATTGGTATTGGTACAAGCCGGGCTGTTTGTCGGCTTGCTGGATAATGCGACGATCACCATTCGGAAAATGAATGCCGATATCTGGGTTTCTTCAAAAAATACACCCAATATTGATTTCGCCAGCCCCTTTTCGGATTCTCTGGTGCAGCGTGTACGTTCAATACCCGGCATACAGCGTGCAGATAATTTGCTTGTAGGCTTCATGCAGATTTCGCTTCCCAGCGGAGCACGTGAAGGCATTATGGTTTATGCAATGGATGATCTGGCACGCTGGAATTTGCCCTGGCGCATCATTCATGGCGATGTGGCCGATTTACGGCGAGGACATTATTTTTTTCTGGACGAATCCGCCACCAAGCGTTTCGGAAAATTTAAGGTGGGTGACTATCGGGAAATTCTGGATCAGCGTTTAAAAATTATCGGTTTGACGCAAGAAGCGCGGTCTTTTACTACAACACCGATAGCCTTTATGGATTTCCAGCTGGCCCAGTTTTTGATGTATCAATATTTTGGCGGGCGAACTGCCTATATTGTGGCAAAACTTGCGCCTGGAGCAGATGAAACCAAGGTCATTGCTGAAATGCGCAGGCGTTTACCTTATAACGATGTCTATACTAAAGATGGCTGGGCTACCCAGTCCCGGGATTACTGGATAAACAGCACAGGGATCGGGCTGAATATGTACCTGACTGTTTTTCTGGGGTGTCTGGTGGGGGTCGTGGTGGTTGCGCAAACCCTTTATACCATGACCATGGAGCATGTGAAGGAATTCGGCACAGTTAAGGCAATTGGCGGGACGAATGCAGATATATATCTCATCCTGGCCAAGCAGGCCACGATTGCCGCTGTAACGGGATTTACGCTGGGCGCATTACTGTCTTACGCCCTGCGGCCTTTAGTCAGCAAGCTGGATTTAAAACTGATTATTTATCCGGAACTGGTAGTGTGGGTTTTTTTTGGCACATTGATACTGTGCCTTGCGGCTGCCATGCTTTCTTTCAGAAAAGTGGCATCGATAGATCCCGCACTGGTATTCAGAACATAAGGACACGCCATGCCAGTGCTGAAAGCCGAAAATATTATCAAGGTGTACAGGGAAGGCAATCAAGCTGTGCAAGTGCTCAATGGTATTTCGCTGGCATTGGAACGGGGTGAAGTTGTAACGCTGGAAGGGCCGTCTGGTTCGGGAAAAACCACGCTGCTCTCAATTTTAGGGTGCATTCTTACACCCAGTGATGGACGGGTCATGATAGATGATGCGCTGGTTGATCCTAGGCGGTTGGCAGCAATACGCAGAAAATACATTGGCTTTGTATTCCAGCAATTTAATTTGTTTCCTTCTCTTACCGCGGTTGAAAATGTGGAATACGCATTAAATATCAAGGGCGTTAAAAACCATACAGCACAGGATGAAGCGGCGCGTGCCCTGGATGCGGTTGGGCTGGCTGAACGTAAAGATTTTTTGCCGGAGGATTTGTCTGGCGGTCAGAAGCAGCGGGTCGCGATTGCGCGTGCACTGGCAGGCAATGCTGCCATTATTCTTGCTGATGAGCCTACTGCAAATCTGGACTCTCAAACTGGCGGGCAGATACTGTCCCTCTTTCGTGATCTGGCGAAGCAGAAAGATCGTGCGCTATTGATTGTGACACACGACCCACAAGTGCGGGAAATTTCCGACCGTGTTCTGACGATTCGTGATGGCAAGCTGACTTAACAGGGAATTGATGGCGATGTCTCAACAATTCAAACGATTATTCTTACTGTTGCTTTTTGTGATGATGGCAGCTGGATTGGGGGCATGTGGCAAGCCGCAGGAAAATCCCGGGAAAACAGCACCTGCGGTCAAGATCAACTCGAGTCAATCTGTGCGAATCATTGCTGAAGGGCGGGTGGTTACTTATCCCGGCGCAGAAATCGTAGTGAGTGCTGAGCAAAGTGGAGTAGTGGTAAAGTTGCCAGTCGATGAAAAAATGTCCGTGAAAAAAGGCGATCTGATTGCAGAATTGGAAACAGATGAACTGCGAGCGATGTTGGCGGAATCCAGAGCAAAAATACGTGAAGCAGAAGCGACATTACAATTGGCAAAAATAGAAGTTGAGCGGTACAAATTGCTGTTCCAGAAACAGATGGGGACCAAGCAAAATCTGGATCGCGCGGTGCATGATCATAAAGCCGCCTTGGCACGACTTGCCACTGCACAGGCCGCTGCGCGGCGCATTCAAGTGTCACTTGATAAATCACGTATTCTCTCGCCGATTGATGGCGTGATAATTACCCGCTACACCAACCCCGGGGAAATGGTCGCACCTGGTACGCACTTGGTGATGATAGCCGATCTCAGTAAAATGCGCGTGGAAGCAGAAGTGGATGAGTTTGATGTGGGCCGAATAGTGACAGGCGCTAAAGTTCAGATAACCGCAGAAGGTTACGTAAATCAATCCTGGCAAGGAAAGGTGGAAGAAATACCTGATGCAGTAGTAGACAGACGTTTAAAACCCCAGGACCCGGGAAGACCTTCAGATACGCGCGTGTTGCTGGTGAAAATTGCGCTATTGGAACCTACGCCGCTTAAGTTGGGGCAGCGAGTGGAAGTGGAAATGCAGGGAAAGGCTTTAGCGCGTTGAGGGCAGTCTTGATTTCAATTTCAAATACGGGTGTTGGTGTTTTTTCTAATAATGGATTTGATTGCTGGCGCTAAAGTTGCTCAATCCAGTTATTTAGTTCGGCAATCTCAGCGCGTAAAAAATTTGCATCTGAATAAGCATTGCTGATCACGCTGACCCCTTGACCTTTAGCCAGCAAACGTAAGGCCATCATACGAGCTTCGGTTTTGTGACCCAAGGCTTCAAATTGTGGAATGAGCCAGTCTACAAAAACATCGAACATGTCTTTTGCCTTGGATTGCATATCTTGCTGTGTTTTGCTGAGCTCAACAGCCAATGATCCGATAGGGCATCCATAGCGAACCAGATCAGCTTCACTATTGAGCAGCATGTCTAAAAAGCGATGCAGCTTGTCCTTGGGGTTGGGAAATTGGGTATCCCATTCTGCCAGCATGGCGCGCATACGCTGGATTCTGTCTTCAATCACCGCAGCCAGAATGTCATCTTTGGATTTGAAATAATAGTAAAAATTCCCGCGTGGGATGTGCGCCTGATCCGCAATTTCAGAAAACGAAGTCTGATTAAACCCCTGCCGGTAGAACAGCATGTTAGCCGCATCAATGATATGTTGCCGGTTGTCCTGGCCTTTGGTTTTCATGGGAGTGATGAGAAAATCGCGTAGAAAAATCTATTTTACTCGTTTAGTGATAGTGATAGCAAAATGTGTCTTGAGTGCTTGATTGAACTGTGTTTGAAAAATCCCGTCTTTTTGGAAAGAGTTAAGCTTAGATTCGTGGGAGCGCAGGCATTTACACGAATCTAAGCTATTTAATGGTGGCTCTTCGGTTGGAATATTCATTGGGGTATTTTCACCCCTTAAACTTGCAGTTAAATTAAATGCAACATAGAATCTGTTGCATTACATTGACATAAAAATATTTAAAGAACCTAATTCAAAGTGGCATCGTGATTCATATAGCTTGCGTTGGTTGGGCAGAATGTAATGAAGCCCAACAAAAAAAGATCATAATATGCGTTATCGCAGAGCAAACAGTGCAGGTGGAACCTATTTCTTCACCCTTGCCTTGGCAGAGCGCAAAAGCGCTTTGCTGATTGAGCATGTGGACCGATTGAGGGAGATCGTTGCAAAAGTGAGGCAACGCCACCCTTTTATCATTGAAGCCATGGTCGTTTTGCCTGATTATCTTCACGCTATCTGGCGTTTTCCGCCAGAAGACGCGGACTTCCCAAAACGATGGTCTTTGATCAAAGCCAATTTTTCCCGTGGATTACCGAAGGAGGAGCGCATCCGGGCAAGCCGGGTTGCAAAGCGTGAGCGGGGAATATGGCAACGACGATATTGGGAACATCAGATTCGGGATGAGCAGGATTTGCAAGCCCATGTGGATTACATCCATTACAACCCGGTCAAGCACGGGTATGTTGAACGCGCAAGCGACTGGCCGTATTCAAGTATTCACCGTTATATCCTTATGGGATGGCTGAATGCGGATTGGGGTGTTCACGAGAAATCAGAAGAAGATGGAAGGTTTGGCGAATAAATGGAAATGTTGGGCTTGGCAGCCCAACCTTGTATTATTCCTTTGTATCAAATTTGACGGTATTGTGTAAAAGCACGAACTATCAAAAAAAGTGCAGTAAGTCTTGAGGGGCACCT